>SLIS01000283.1 GCA_007135505.1 Halovivax sp. | reverse complement strand
TACTTACTCGCCCTATACTGATCGGTGAATGTCAAGCCAGCCTCTCGATTGACAACTATCGTTCGTGCGAATGTATGGTGGATTTTGTTGAGTTGAACAAGGTCGAGCAGCATGAAAATCGGTAGCAAATAGCACTAATTTCACGTATCTACTACTGTTTCTCCTCGCCACTAGCATCTGCGTTCGGACGCCGAAACACCTACAGTAACACACGAGTAATACAAGCGTATGTCCAAAGCATCCACAAGCAACGGCGACGACGAGATCGTCACGGTAAACTTCAAAGTCACACGGTCGTTTCTCAACGAGATTGAAGACACATGGCAAGGACGCGGATTCAACAGCCGGAGCGAATTTATTCGGTATACCTTACGCGATGCTGTCGAACATCCCACGTTCGACCGCGATGAACTCGTCGCACTCCTCCAAGCTGAAGAGGACGTCCGTGAAGAACAGACGATGAGTGCCGAAGAAGCGCGCGAACGATTCGGTACTGGCGATACGAATGAGTGACGGCGGGTGGGCGTGGGAACTCGCATCGAACGCACAGGACGACCTCGATGCGCTGAATCCGGACGAGCAACAGCGTATCATCGACAAACTCGACGAAATCGTCGATTCTCCGTGGCGCGACCCACCAGACTATGGTGAACCGCTCCAGAACAGTCCACGCCGTAAGGTACGTGTTGGTGAGTTTCGTCTTGCGGTCACTTTTCACAAAGATGACCATCGAATGGTCGTTGCTCGAATCAAACGTCGTGGGGGCGCGTATACCGCTGACGACGACTGAGTAGACATCCCAGAACCGGCAAAGTAGACAGAATCTGTAACATCAGTCTGAGACCTGAACAAGGTCGAGCAACGGGATAGTAGATAGCACTAAGCGAGTTTTTGAGGGCGTGTATCGCGCGATTCGAGCTCAGAAATCTTCCGGTTGTTGTTCAGTTGGTTCGTATCGAAGGGTACGAGCTGTGGACCGATCACCGGAGCCAGCGGACACTATACGTGCTTATTGAATGCTGGACGGTCTACCAGGACTGAGAGATTCGGAACAGCGTGCCGAATACAGGGCGCGAATCTTGTAATCCAGATCGTGCTGAAATCGTCAGTAACGCAAACCGCTTCGTTTTCAGTCACCCTTCAGTTCATCCATACACTCGGCACAAACTTTCAGATCATCCTCCCCGGCAAGATCTTCTTCGCCGTGATCGATTGAGTCTATTAGTTCGTTCGAGATAACATCTGGCGTGATGTTTTGAACGTCGTCCACATCACGGCCGCATCGAGCACATTTGACCATAGAATGATGTAACAAGGTCACAGGGTATTATTATTGGCCAGAACCCTACGGTTAACGCTGTACCCTATACTGATTACAGCAGATACGTCAGTCCAGTCCGAGACTCAGTTTCAACGCTTCGTCCACCGCCTCCATCGTTTCTGTATCGAGGCTTCCAAGTACCGAGTGAATCCGTTTTTCGATGGAGACGACACGAATCTGGTCGAGGCGAATCGAGGAATCTTTCTCGAACGGCGATTCCGCTGCTTCAACGAGAACCTCGAACGGATAGCCCCGATATGTCCCCGTCGCAGGTGCAACGATAGTCGTGCTAGCATTGTTATTCCCAACGTCGTTCTGGACGACTACCGCAGGGCGAGTTTTCTTCATCTCGTGCCCTCCCGCAGGATCGAGCCGAACGATAACAACGTCGCCGCGACGAATTTCCGAGTCCTCGCTCATTTATCCAGCCCACTCCACGCCTCGTCCGACGCGTCGTCCCACTCTTCTGCACTCTCAGAAGCCTCGCGATATGCGGCAGCCAGTTCGTCCTCGTCGGGGTGATCGGATTCTACTTCGACGACGGCGACGGTCACACGCTTGTTCGCGTACTCCGTTCCGAGATAGATTCGACCTCGGTCGTCAGTCTCGTTGGTCTGAAGGTCTCGCGCATCTACTTTCGTCATGCTCTCAACTAGGTTCTGCTGCGGAATAAGTATTGCCCACTATTACCCACTACAATACTTTCAGTGGATCAGACTATGGATTTCATCCACGTGAACGAGCTGAAACAGCGAGAAATTAGGGAGCCGAACGTCGAAAATCGGATACGGTCATGTTTCGCTGTGGGACTCAGTCCCGATTCCGATACCGCTCATCCCACCGCGGTCCGGCACGACTCGAGAGCACGAACCCGATCCCACCGAACCCGAGCCCAGAAAGGGCGAGCACGAGTGCGACCGTCGTCGACGGCGGCACAACGACGAAACCAGCGACCAGCGTCGGCACGAGCGCGACGGCGACGCCGACGGTAAAGAGCGTAAACCGGACGGCATCGAAGAGAAACTCGTTCGGATCGAAGCCAGCGATATAGACGGTCAGCCCGTAGTAGTACAGCGCATAGCCCGCCAACAGGATCGCACCGACAACGGCGTCGAGCAGGGTCGCCTCGAACCAGTAGACTGCTCCCAGATACGGCACCGCGACGGTCGGCGCACCGACGAGGACGAAGGCGATCCGCTTCGCCCGGAACACATCCGCAATCGAGACCGGGTAGATGAGATACGCCTCGAGCGAATCGAACTG
>SLIS01000302.1 GCA_007135505.1 Halovivax sp. | reverse complement strand
TTCGCTCAGTCACGAAAGAGCGAAGCTCTTTCGAACGAAAACGGCCTTTGGCCGTGAGCAGCCCGGAACGTGGAGGTGGGTGGGGAGGTGGGTAGTGGGTGATCGGGCATCAGCAAAAAAGAGAGGTCTCTCGGCTACACCCACCACTGACCGCGTTCTGGGAACACGATTTCCGACCAGTGAGTCAACGCGATCGAGCAGCGTCCATTGTACCAGTTCTTCGCCGCCGCCCTGAACCGCACCAACTCACCTTCTCGCACCTTCGTCTGTCTGCTCTTTGTCCAAATCGTGAATTTCGTCCGTCCCGTCTCGTCTTCGATTAGTCCAACCTGCTGTATGCTCGGACTCGAGGACTCCCACAGTTCGATCACGCGCCCTTCGACACTGACTTTGCCGTTCGTCGAGTCGATAGGACCGGTTCGGTTGAGACGGTCCGATTGACGTAGTACAGCGTGTCATAGAATTCGTCTCATACACTCTACCTGACGATTATCCAGCTCTCAATTCGCGTATGAGCCTGTAGTTTCGCCAGCCATCAGTTTTGTTCAAGATTGATACCGTGAATAATGCCTGTTGAGAACTATTGTATGACACGCTCTACCGAATCGAATGCTCCTACCATACCTTACTCTGAATTGAAGAAACGATCTTCCTAATGACTGTTACTTGGAGTTCCCTCCGATTGACATCCTCCCCGCAGAGAGGCTATCTGAAGCGGCATCACAGTCGGACGTCGTCCCGACTTGTTCTTCTCGAGTCTGCTCGATTTCTCGGTTACGCTCTGCAAGTTCGGATGTCACTGACTAAGTCAACCGGCTCAGGGTCAAGTCGGTCGAGAATCGAGATTCTCGTGATCACGGAAATTTTCGATTTCCGGACGACCCCCGTGGCATCCGCCTTGATTATTCTGTGAACTGGAGACGACATCCCCCAAAGGGCTTGTTCTCGAGAGGTGTTTGTTCCATGTCCATGGATTCAGACGATGGTTTCGTCGATAAGCGACTTCGCTCAAGACTTGGCTGGTGGGTCTTCGGGCTTCTTCTTGCAATCATTCTGGTGTACGCACTTCGTGGGTATTTCGGATGGACCGTTTTCGGTGTATTTCTCTATTACGTGGCCCGGCCAGTGGCCCGGCGACTCCGGCAGCGTGGACTTTCGGAAAATACGGCTGCCGTTATTACTCTTGGGCTCGTTATTCTCCCTTTCGTCGGTATCCTCATCGCCCTCGCTTCAGTTGCTATTGTACAACTCGCAACCCTCGAGGCAACTGATTTCGAGCGGATTATTGAAACGCTGTTTCCCGATGGAATCCCGGACACGGTACCCACGGCTGAGGAGGAAGTCTACCCATTTGTGGAGGACTTCGCCACCGATCCAACAGTTGGATCAGTAATCGAGTGGGGAAGTAGCATATTGGGAGCGTTCATCACAGCAGCATACAATCTGTTTATTACGCTTCTTTTTGCGTTCTTTCTCGTTCGTGATGAGAGACGACTTGCGGAGTGGTTTCGATTCGAAATTGTCGGTGAGAGAGCCCGTGTCGATGAGTTCGCTCAAGCGATTGACAAGGGACTAAGCTCTGTGTTTTTCGGATATACTTTGACAATTCTCGCGATCATGATACTCGCTGGGATTATCTACACGCTGCTCAATGCGATTGCGCCACCTGGACTTGCGATTCCACAGGTGCTTTTGCTAGCTATCGTCACTGGTCTCGCTTCGGTTGTCCCGCTCATTGGTCGATCCATCGTGTATGCAGCGATCATCGTTTACCTTGCAGTGATGGCCATTCAGATCGACCTGACGGCATTGTGGTTCCCCATCACATTTTACATCGTCATGGGTGTCTTTTTCGACAATATCATTCGAACCTATGTTCGACCATCACTCTCAGGCCGAATGTTCCCGACGGGACTCGTCCTCTTTGCGTATATCCTTGGGCCAGTTGCGTTCGGCTGGTACGGTATCTTTCTTGGGCCGCTTTTGATGGTCGTTGCAACGCTGTTCGTGCAAATGGAGCTACCGCGACTACTTCGTGGCGAAGCAAACTGACCGTCCAGAACTGGCAGATTCGGCGAAAGCCCGGCAGCGTGGTTCGAAAATATTTGATTTTCGTCATCAAGCGAGACCAAAGGTCTCGCGGACCTCGCGAATCGAAGATTCGCTCTTTTGGACGAAAACGGCCTTTGGCCGTGAGCTGCCCGGAACGTGGAGGTGGGTAGTGGGTGATCGGGCATCAGCAAAAAAGAGAATTCATTCGGCTACTCCCACCAGCGACCGCGCTCTGGGAACACGATTTCCGACCATCGAGTCAACGCGATCGAGCAGCGTCCATTGTACCAGTTCTTCGCCGCTGCCCTGAACCGCACCAGCTCACCTTTCCGCACCATCGTCTGCCGGCTCGCCTTCCAGATCGTGAACTTCGTCCGACCAGTCTCGTCTTCAAGCAGTCCAACCTGTTGGATACTCGGACTCGAGGTCTCCCACAGTTCGATCACGCGCCCTTCGACACTGACCTCACCTCGCCTAATCGACTCGAGTCTTCCAATCGGCACGATCGTCCCTGCCTCATGCTGCATCTCTTCTTTCGT
>SLIS01000335.1 GCA_007135505.1 Halovivax sp. | reverse complement strand
CGTCGAACCGGCCGACGTCGAGTGGGACGTCGGCGACCGCTCCGGCGGCGGGTTCGTCGCGGACCTGTCCCACGAGACGGGCGACGCGGCCAGAACGGTCCACTTCGAAGCGACGGGTTCCCACGTCGTTCGCGCGGGCCACGACGGGACGACCGTCGAGTGGGACGTCACCGTCGCCGAGGACGGCCGCGGTCCGCCCACCGTGGCGTCGATGACGACCGACCCCGGTCCGGGCGAGACGATCGGGGTCTCGGATCCGGTCTCCGTCACCGCCCGTGCGGCCGACCGGGCGGGCGAACTGGACCGACTCGTCTGGGTCGAGGGGCGCAACTACACCGTCGTCGAGATCACGGCGATCGAGGGGGCCGAGGACGCGGCCACGCTCTCGCTCGAGGAGACGCCCCACTGGATCGACTTCGGCTACCCGACCGTCGCCTATCCGGTCTCCGCGGACGGCCGACTCGGCGAGGGCGTCAGTAGCGACGGCCCGACCGTTCGCCAGCCGTTCGCCCTCGAGATCGTCGAGACGAACGCGCCCGTCGCGGCGGGCGAGCGGTTTTCGGCCACCGTGGCCGTCGAGAACGTCGGCGACATGATGATGGTCGGGCCGAACACCCAGGACGTCTCGCTCGTCGTCGGCGGCGAGGTCGTCGACACGGCGTCCGTGACGCTCGGGTGGGCCGAGGAGACGACGATCACGCTGGGCTACGAGACGTACCCGGTTCGGCAGGACGTCACGTTCCCCGTCCGCGTGGTTGGTGCGGACGATTCGGACACCGTCGAGATCGCAGTTTTCGCCGACGACGAGGCTGACGACTCGGAGTCGGGTTCCGGACGTCTCTCCGTCTCGATCTCGCGGACGAACGCGCCGGTGACCGGCGGTGCGTATCTGGAAGTCCTCGCCAGTATCGGAAACGACGGACCCGGTCCGGTCACGGGGCCCGTCGAACTCGTCGTGGGCGACGAGGTGGTCGATTCACGCACCATCGACCTACCGGCAGGGGCCACCGAGACCATCGCCCTCGGCTACGAGACCTACCCGGTCCGGCAGGACGTGTCCGTCACCCTCACCGTCCGGAGTCCGGACGATGCCGCCTCGACGACGATCCCCGTTAACGGGCGGGAGTGACGTAGTTAGCCCTGCTTGCGTTGACCTGTCGGCTAGTTCCGTACCGCTCGCTCCGCGGTCCGTAGTCGGCCCGTCCAGTCGACCGCGTCCACGACCGTCGAATCCTCGCACGGACCGCTCCCGGAAAGCGCCCATTCGTCCAGGATTTCGGGACCGTCAGAGCCTATATGCCGTCCGCCCGTGAACGAGCGGACATGATCGACCTCCGCTTCTCCGAGGACGAACTCGCGACGCGACACGAGCACATCGTCGGATTCGTTCGAGAGCAGGCCGACGCGGCCGGCGTCGACGGGGCGGTCCTCGGCCTCTCCGGTGGTATCGACAGCACGTTGACGGCCCACCTCGCGACGGAGGCGCTTGGACCGGAGAACGTCCACGGGCTCATCCTGCCCGCCATCGTCAGTAGCGAGGACAACATGAGCGACGCAGAGCGGGTCGCGACGGAGCTGGCCATGCCCCACGACGTGATCGAGATCGAACCGATCGTCGATTCGATCCTCGCGACCTACCCCGAGGCCGAGGGCGACCACGAGGCCGTCGGCAACGCCCGGGCTCGCGTCCGGGCAGTCGTCAACTACCTCGTCGCGAACCACGAGAACCGGCTCGTCGTCGGGACGGGGAATCGGAGCGAGGCCGCCGTCGGCTACTTCACCAAGTACGGCGACGGCGCCGTCGATTGCCACCCGATCGGCAACCTCTACAAGGTCCAGGTGCGCCAGCTCGCCCGCCACGTCGGTGTCCCGGACGATCTGGTCGAGAAGCCGCCGACGGCGGAGCTGTGGGCCGACCAGACCGACGAGGACGAACTCGGGCTCACCTACGACACGCTGGATTCGATCCTCGCGACCCACGTCGACGGCCCGCTCTCGGTCGACGCCACCGCCAGACACCTCGGCGTCGAGCCGGAGACGGTCGAGCACGTCCGTGCCCTCTTCGAGGCGAGCGAACACAAGCGGAATCCACCGCCCGCACCGGCGCCGATCGAGTAGCGTGGGTGGTGCGCCGTCGGTCTCGACTTGCGATCGCTCGACTCACTCCTCGCGCGGCCGTCGATCGGTCACTCCCGAAGCGCTCGCAGTCGCTCTCGGTGTACGTCGACGAGATCAGCGAACGCCTCGGCCTCGCGACGCTCCTGCCTCTCGACGTCTGCGTCGTCGCGAATCCGCTCTGTCAGGACGGCGAGCGTCTCCGGCGGGTTGGTCGCGAACTCGTCGACCACGGCCGCCGGCTCGTCGGTGATCCTGGTGATCAGGCCGATCTCGCGGGCTCGCTCGGCGTCGATCGTTCGGCCCGATAGGGCGAGATCGAGCGCGTGCCCCTCCCCGACGATTCGCGGGAGTCGAACGGTGCCGCCCCAGGCGCCGAAGAGGCCGAAGGTGACGCCCGGTTCGCCGAACGTCGAACGAGGGGTCGCGATCCGGAGATCACAGGCGAGTGCGAGTTCGAGGCCGCCGCCCATCGCCGGGCCGTCGAT
>SLIS01000229.1 GCA_007135505.1 Halovivax sp. | reverse complement strand
GGGACTGCTCGACGACGAGGCCGTCCTCGTTCTTGGACACACGCACGTCCAGCACGTCGAACGATACGGCGACGGGATCGTCGTCAATCCTGGGAGCGTCGGTCAGCCCCGAGATGGCGACTCACGAGCCGCCTACGCCACGCTCGACCTCGATTCGCTCGGCGTCGAGACCCACCGCGTCGAGTACGACGTCGGAGCCGTCCAGGACGCCGTTCGGGACGCGGGGCTGCCCGATCGCGTCGCCACTCGGCTCTCCCGCGGGGAGTGAGCCGCGCCCGTCCCACGTCGGCTGCTGGGTTCATCGAAACCGACCGGCGTGTCCACGATGCGACGCGACGTCATTCGTTCTCGATTTCCTGAAGGTGACCGAACGGCTTTCACGAGGGACGTGGTACGACGGGTCACCATGTCGATAAAACGGCTACTCACCGGTGATCCGGGACGAACGAGCCTCGTCTACCTCGCGATCGGCGGGATCTCGCTGGCGAAGGCGATCGCCCTCCGAGACGATCGGACGCGCTTTCGACGCGAGCTCGCCGACGCCGCGCTCTTCATCGGGATCGGCCTCGCGCTCCGCCGGTACGCGACGGTGAAAGCTCGGAAGCAGGCCGAACTCGAGTCGATGCTGCCCGACTGGCTGCGCGGAGGGGAGACGACCGCGATGGAGCCGACGGTCCGAGACCGCGTTCAGGCACGACTCGGGGACAGGCCGGAGCCGTCGACGACGTCCCCGCGGGAGAAGATCCGCAGTATCGGCATCAAGTAACGTCACTCGGGAACTGTCGGACGGAATCGTCGCCTTTTGACCCGTAGAAATCGCACTCGTGAGTCGATTCTCCCCGTCAGGACACCCACTCGAACACCGAGGAGGCCAATTCCGCGTCCCGCTCGGTGACCGCGTCCCCATCGACCGCGAACGGATCGGGAGCGTCGGTCGACTCCCGCGTCGTCCCCCACCGCGTTCGGTCCCGTGTCGACCCGACCGTCCCACCGGCCGGGCCGAACGAATCGTTCGAGATTCGCGTCGACGACGGGGCCGGGCCGACGAGCACCAGTTCGTCTCGCTCGGTGCGCTCAGCGGTCGCGAGGTCGTCGAGGCCGAGGAACTCCTCGATCGTCTGTCCGTCCCCCGGAAGGACGTCGACGCGGACGTCGCCGCCGGGCGAGTCGCCGGGCGAGTCGCCGTCGTAGGTGATTTCACCGCCCGCCCCCGACTCGTCGCCTGCGTCCCGTTCACGGGTAGTCGACCCCGAACTGTGCGGCCGTGTCGACTCGCCTTCCGTCTCGAGCCTGACGTCTGCCAGTTCGCGAAGTCGATCCGCAGCCCGATCGACGTCACCGTCGAATTCGGGATGGGCGACCGGATCGTGTTCGCCA
Source organism: Halovivax sp. (assembly GCA_007135505.1). The sequence goes on along the minus strand of SLIS01000229.1, from coordinate 1,236 downwards.
GGCCCCTCGATGAGGTCGTCGACCGATTCTGCGCCGAACGACGCGATGATCGCGTCCGGGTCGGGCTCGACGTCTTCGAAGATTTCCGTGACGGGTACCTCGTCGCTCATACCGCCTGCGCCAACGAAACGGCCTTTCGTTACGCACAGATTACCGGTAATCGCTGGTGACGGCGTCGGTCGATCGGACGGTCAATGGAACGTTAGAACGGGACGTGGTCTCGGAGATAGCTGCGGGCGGATGAGTTCAGAACAGGTCCTGGACGAGTTCGAGGCTCCGCTCTCGGTCCGACCAGTCGACGACGATGGCGACGCTCGTCGCCGAGGTGACGAGGTCGTGAATCTGGATGCGATCGGCCGCGAACGGTTCGACGATCTCGCGGATGATACCGGGCTGCGTCGGCAGTTCCCCGCCGGTGAGTCTGACGACGGCCAGCGGCTGATCGACGGTGACGCTCGCGATGGCCGGATGTTCGATCACCTGCTGGTGGAGGATGTTCTCGGCGCGTTCGGCCCGTTCGGCGTCGACGTAGAACGTGACGCTGTCGAGCCCGCTCGCGACGACGTCGATGTTGATGTCGGCCTCGCCGAGTGCTCCCGTGAGCGACTGGAAGACGCCGGGTTCGTTGCGAATCGAACGGCCGGCGACGGTGAGACAGGCCAGCGGCCGCTCGCGCAGGTCGACCAGGTTCTCGAACGTGCCCTCGACGTGGGTCCCGCCCGTCAACAGGTCGCCGTGCTGGTAGTGGACGACGCGGACGTCTAGGTCCTCGTCCTTGTACGACAGGGCCGAGGGGGCGACGACCTCCGCGCCCCGAAACGAGAGATTTCGCAGCTCGTCGACGGAGATTTCACCGACGTTTCGGGCGCCCTCGACGACGTGTGGGTCGCCGGTCATGACCCCCTCGACGTCGGTCACGATGACGACTTCGTCCGCGTCCATGTAGTTGCCGAGCATGACGGCCGTCGTATCGGAGCCACCCCGGCCGAGCGTCGAGACCGTCCCGTCCGGACCCTCCGCGAGAAAGCCGGTGATAACGGGGACCGTCCCCGCACAGCTGTCGACGAGCGCTTTCGCCCGGCGACGCGTCTCGTCGACGTCGACCTCCCCGTAGTCGTCGGTGACGACGGGCCACTCGTCGTCGCCCGGCTCGACGAACGTTGCGTCGACGTCACGGGCCGTCAGGGCCGCTTTCAGCATCCTGACCGACGTTCGTTCGCCCATGCTGACGATCTC
>SLIS01000133.1 GCA_007135505.1 Halovivax sp. | reverse complement strand
CCGTTTACCAGGCCAGACTGTCCCGGGCCCGGCGTTCCCTTCCGCGGTGGGACGACCTCTGCACGCCGGCGGATCGTGACGTGCTCGTGACCGGCCGTGACTGTCGCGGCATCGTCCACAAGGTGCTCGAATCGCCGCTCGAACCCGTGCTGATCGCCGCGGGGAAGCCGCCGGAACGCGGGATCTGGGAGAGCCACTCGATCACGGCCGTGGCCGCGGCGAAGGCGCTGGCCTGGGAGCACCAGGAGCCGGTCGAGTCCGCAACCGTCGAGTACCCAGCTTACGGCGTCGTTCGCCCGATCAAATTGTCGACGCGGCGGAAAGCGGCCTACCGGCGCACGCTCAGAACCGTTCGCGAGATCGACGGGCCACCACCGCGTACGAACGACCGCTCGAAGTGCGAGCACTGTGAGTACGCCCCGAAGTGCGGCGTCCGGACGCGGACGCTCCGGTCGCTGCTCGGCCGCGGATGAGGCGTGACCCCTCGGCGGCGCCGGAAAGTAGCGTCGTCAGTTCGCCGCGAGCCAGCGCTCGATCCGGTCTGCGTCCGCGCCGCGGCGGTGAATCGTCCCCGTCGAGACGTCGACGACGGTGCTCTCGGTGCCGGTCGCCTCGCCGCCATCCAGGACGACCGTGGCCGCCTCGCGGATAGCAGCGTCGACGTCGTCGACGCGACGGGCGCTCGGGGCGCCGCTTTCGTTCGCACTGGTCGCGGTGATCGGCCGACCGGCTCGCTCGCAGAGTCGGAGTGCGAGTGGGTGATCCGGGACGCGAACACCGACGCGTTCGCGACCACTGGTGAGGACGTCGGGAAGGGTCTCGCGGCGGCGACAGAGAACCGTGACCGGACCTGGGAGGAAGGTCGCCATGAATCGCCGCTCGCGATCCGTCGCACGGACGTGTTCGAGCGCGGCCGGTACCGACGGGACGGCAACGGAGATCGGGTTCGCGCGATCGCGGCCTTTCACCTCGTAGACGCGCTCGACGGCCGTCGGATTCGTCGCGTCCGCCGCGAGCCCGTAGACGGTCTCGGTCGGGTAGACGACGAGTTCGCCGTCGCCGATCGCGTCGGCAGCCTCCCGGAGCGCACTCATAGGCGACTGTCGGGGGATCGCGGGCAAAAAGGTAGCGCTCGCGCGAGCGCAATCGGTCGAGCCGGACCGGCTGCGTGGGTGAGCGAGTGGGTCAGGCGGATCGAACCGCGTCGAGGGCGGCCTCGAGTTCGTCGTAGTCGGGGAAGTCGGGCCACTCGGAGGCGACCCAGACGTACTCGACCGTTCGCTCGTCGTCGAGCACGAAGATCGCCGGTCGTGGTTCGGCGATCCCTTCCATGCCATCGAGGTCGTGGACGACGCCGTAGGTCTCGGCGACGCCGTTCGCCGGGTCGCTGAAAACGCCGTAGGGAATGTCCTTCTCGTCGAGAAAGCGTGAGAGTTCGTAGGGACTGGATATCGAGACGGCGACGACGGTCTCGTCGGCCGTCGGCTCCGCAGTCTCGGTTTCGGACGCGTCGGTCGCAGCCGGTGTGATGCCGAGGTTGCGATCCCGCAGTTCCGTCAGGGTGTACTCGGCGAGAAACGCGCCGGCCATCGTCGTGAAGACGAGGACTGTCGGGCCGCCACCCGCGAGCGTCGACAGCGAGCGATCCGCCCACTGTTCGGCCGTCACGAGCGGGCGCGTGAAGTCGGGCGCCGTCTCGCCGACCGCGACGTGGTCGGTCGACTCGAGGGTGACGACGTCGAAGTCCGGCATTCAGTTCCCACCTCCGGATCCGTCGCCGTACGTCGTCTCCAGATACGAGACGATGTTCGCACTTTCTGCCATCGTCGCGCCCGTCGCGTCGTCGACGATGACGGGAACCGACCGGACGCCCGCGACGCGTTTGACGGCGTCTCGACGCGAGTGAAGTGGTTCGACGAAGCGAGAGTGATACGCCAGGTCGAGGGCTTCGAGGACCCGAACGACGCGCTCACAGTACGGACAACCCTGGAGACGGTATATCGTGATGGATGCGTCCGTAGCGGACCGGTTCGCGATATCTGCCGATACGTCCTCGGTAGTCGTCATGGCACCACGTAGGAATGCGAGGCCGAAAACGGTTGGCTTCCGGCACGTCTCGCCGAGAACGCCGCGTGTCGGACCGCCGTGTGGTCGCGTTCCCTCGCACACAACGTGTGAGTGCATCTGGAAGTAACAAGCGTTAATCGGTCGGAGTACAAACGTCAGGCAGTCAATGGTCGATGGAGTGCTGATGGAGGTCGTTCTCTCCACCTACGAGGTGCCGCTTACCGGGCTCGAGCTCGAGCAGTCGACGGTGGCGATCGTCGGTGCATTACTCGTTGCCGTACTGATCTTGCTCTCGGGATTCTTCTCCTCCTCGGAGATCGCGATGTTCTCGCTGCCCAAGCACCGCGTCGAGGGGATGGTCGAGGAGGGCATCGCCGGTGCGGACCGGGTCAAGGCCCTGAAAGGCGACCCACACCGGCTGCTCGTGACGATCCTCGTCGGAAACAACATCGTCAATATCGCGATGTCCTCGATCGCGACGGCCGTACTCTCGATCTACTTCGGCGGGCTCGTCGGGGTCCTGCTCGCGACGTTCGGGATCACGGCAATCGTCCTGCTGTTCGGCGAGAGT
>SLIS01000462.1 GCA_007135505.1 Halovivax sp. | reverse complement strand
GCCCGCGTTGGGGCCGAATTGCACGACGCCTGTCAGACGACACTCCCAAACGTTTATTCGAGAGCACTCGGGTGTAGTACTATGGTCGGTCTGGACGACGTGTTTGGAGATATTTACGAAAACATCGACGCGCTGGTTCTCTTCTCTCCGAGCGGGTCGTACTACGAGCGGGTCGCCGATCTCGACGACGAGGACCTCGACGTGATCACCATCGGGACCGAGAACGTCGTCGGGGCCGACACCTTCGTCGAGCTTCCGCTCGACTTCGCCAACGTCACCGAGCGGGTTCGCTTCGGGCTGGAGGGCGCACTGGAGCAGGGCGTCATCGAGGACGGCGACGTCCTGGCGTGTGCGACGAGCGTCTTCGACGACAGCGTCGATACCGTCTCGCGCGTGCGTGCCGACGCGGACTCTCAGCTGGGGCTGTACGACCTCTTCGCGAAGTCCCGGGCCGATCCCGAGGTCATCAAGGCCGTCTTCGAGGTTGCGATCAACCTCGGCAAGAAGGGCCAGAAGGGCAAGCCGGTCGGTGCGCTGTTCGTCGTCGGCGACGCGGGCAACGTGATGAACAAGTCCCGGCCGCTGTCGTACAACCCGTTCGAGAAGTCCCACGTCCACGTGGGCGATCCGATCGTGACCGTCATGCTGAAGGAGTTCTCCCGGCTCGACGGCGCGTTCGTCATCTCGGATTCGGGCAAGATCGTCTCCGCGTATCGCTACCTCGAACCGGCCGCCGAGGGGGTGGACATCCCAAAGGGGCTGGGCGCCAGGCACATGGCCGCGGGGGCGATCACGCGGGATACCAACTCGATCGCCGTCGTCCTCTCCGAGAGCGACGGGCTGGTGCGGGCGTTCAAGGCCGGTGAACTGATCCTGGAGGTCGACCCGGAGGCGTACTGATATGGACGTACAGACGTTCGTCGAGGAACCGGCCGTCATCGCGATCGCGGTCCTCGCGCTCGGCATCGTCGTCGGGATGATCGTCGGCAAGCTCAACAAGGAACTGCTGACGGCCGCCGGCGTGCCGGGCGCGGTCGAGGGCACGCCGTTCGAGCGCAGCGCCCAGAGTCTGGGCACCTCGACGGTCCAGATCGTCGCCCGGTTGAGCTCGTGGTTCATCTACGGCATTGCCGCACTGACGGCGATCCACATCGCCCAGCTGTTGGACACCGATCAGTTCTGGGCCGACGTCACCCTCTTTCTCCCGCAGGTGTTCATCGCCGTGCTCGTCCTCGTCATCGGGTTCATCATCGCCGACAAGGCCGAACTCGTCGTGGGCGAGTACCTCCGCAGCGTGAAACTCCCGGAGGCGGCGCTCATCCCGAAGGCGGTCAAGTACTCGATCCTCTACGTCGTCATCCTCATCGCGCTGGCCCAGGTGGGAGTCCACGTCCTCGCGCTGATGATCCTGCTGGTCGTCTACACGGCGGGGCTCGTGATCGTGGGCGCCTACGCGTTCAAGGACTTCCTCGTCTCGAGCGCCGTCGGGATCTACCTACTACTCAACCAGCCCTACGGCATCGGCGATCGGATCCGGGTCGGCGACCGGACCGGGATCGTCCAGGAGGTCGACCTCTTCGTAACGATCGTCGAGAGCGAGGACGAGGAGTACGTGATCCCCAACCGGCAGATCTTCGATTACGGGATCGTGAAGCTGCGCGATTGAGCGGGTTCTGTTGACGCTTCCGGTCGCGACGTCCGTCGATCGAGTGGGTTCGACCGTGCCCGTCGCTGTCCGACCGACGGAATTCGACGCTGACGGTCGGTCACTCGATCGAGAGGCCGGCGTGCCAGCGGTCGACGCCCGCCTCCGCCTTGCGCTCGTCCATCTTCGCGAGCAGGTGCGTCGCGAGCGAGGCGGTCTCGGCGGCGCGGGACTCGCCCGTCACGGCGAACTCGCCGCCGTGGCGGTCGGCGTAGACGGTGCAGACGGCCCCGGCGCGGAGCCCGTAGACGTTCGCGAGCGTGAGGATGGCGCTCGCCTCCATCTCGAAGTTGGCGACGTTCGCCGCCTGGAGTTCCTCGACCAGACCGTCGGCGCCGGCGGCCTCGAAGCCCTCGAAGCCCGGGCGACCCTGCCCGGCGTAGAAGGAGTCGGTGCTCGCCGTCAGGCCGGTGTGGTAGTCGTATCCCAGCCGCTCGGCGGCGGCGACGAGCGCACAGACGACCTCGTGGTCGGCGACGGCGGGGTAGTCCTCGCGGACGTACTCGTCGCTCGTGCCCTCCTGGCGGACACCGCCGGTCGTGATGACGAGGTCCCCGACGGTGATGTCGGGCTGGATCGCCCCGCAGGAGCCCACCCGGATGAACGTGTCGCTGCCCACCCGCGCGAGTTCCTCGACGGCGATCGCGGCGGAGGGACTGCCGATCCCCGTCGACGTGACCGAGATCGGCGTTCCCTCGGTCGTCCCGGTCGCGGTCCGGTACTCGCGGTGGTGGGCCGTGATTTCGTGATCGTCCCAGAAGTCGACGATCTTCTCGAGTCGCTCCGGATTCCCCGGGAGGAGCACGGTCTCCGCGACGTCGTCGGAGCTGACCTCGAGGTGGTACTGTACGTCAGCGTTTGGATCTTCGCTGTCGCCGGTCATTCAGACCCGCTGATTCGCACCGCCGCCGTATATAACTGCAGGGCGGACGTGTC
>SLIS01000254.1 GCA_007135505.1 Halovivax sp. | reverse complement strand
CGGTAGTGCCGACGAGAATGTCGTAGACACGCTGGAACGTCGTCCGATCCGAATCCCACTGTCTTGACGGATCGTTTGGTGGGTCTGGTCGTTTTGTCATAATTCCTTCTTCGAGGACACTACCAATATATCTTTTCTAAAGCACAGATATATGATCTCAATATCCGGGTTCTCATCAGGTTGTTTCGGCTATCTCCTCAGCGACGTCGACGATCCCTTGGGCGGTCGAACTAATGCGCTCGAGTCGATCGAGAATCGCCTCCGGCTCGTCTCCGTCCCACGCAGCGAGGTAAAACGCCGACCCACTCGTGTCCAGCCCGAAATATCGACCGACAATATAGGCAACGGCCTCGGCCTCGAGTTCGCGTTTCGACCGTTCGTCTTCAGTATCGATGCCACCGTGCAGCAGTGCGTGCGCGTACTCGTGAACGAGTGTGACGGCGAGATCAGCCCCGTTTTCACGATCACGGACTTCCACAAGGGGCTGCTTCTCCGGGCGATACTGACAGACGCCTTTGGCGCTGCCGTGAGACCAGTCTCGAGGAGACACGACCTCGACAGCTACCTCGAGTGCGGACGCCGCCTCGAGGAGTACTGGGACCAATTCGCCGGCATTGCCGTTCGCTTCGGTCTCGAGTTCCGGAAGTGGTTCGCCTTCTGTCTGCGAGATATCGAAGACTGGTGCGGGTCGAAAGCCCACGAGTCCTTTGTTCCATTCGCCAGGCTCAGTGTCGTTATACTCACAGTCGCTGCGTTCGTGGTACGATGGCGAATTTCCGCATTCAGGGCACCGTTTCGCGATGATGGGTGCCCAGATCCAGATTGCTTTTTCACCCTCACTCACGTGCCGATCGAACTCGTTTTGCCACGTTCGGTAGCCAGCAACGCGCGTTGCGTGGGGACACTGGAGTTTGATCAACAGTGTATTTCGGTGCGAGTAGTCGTGGAAGCGACTCTGGACATCCAACCACTGTTTGAATTGCTCGCTCGAGACGGCGGTATCGACCTCATTGACGAGGTCCTGAATCCATGCTTCGATCGTACTATGCATCTCGTCGTGCCGGGTGTCCGAATCGTCGAACGTCTCCCGGGTGCTGCTGCTCGTAGCCATGTTTGATCACTGCTTCTCGAATCGAGTCGGATCGAATCGAACTGAACTCGAGAAGACCTCCACCCCTCGGGGGTCTCAAAAAACACGCCAGATTCGAGCAGTTGTAAGATCGTTGGTCAGCGGGCGTCGAAAATCGTTAAATGAGATCTTGTGGCCGCTTCGCTCCATGTTCCTGTAATTCACCGTCAAATGAGACGAGAGTTGCATTGACAGAGTTGGCTGCGGCAAGAATGAGGGCATCCATTGGATAGAGAAGCGTTTTATCTTGAAGTTGATTTGCTTCGACCATATCTGATGCATCGGGGAAGGTAACGGTCGTTCGGGATTTGATACGCTGCTCAATCTGTTCAACCCGGTCTCGCTCGATGGTCTTCTTTTTTGTAAGAACAGTTCGTAGCTCCATGAGATTCAAGACAGATGTATTGGTATCATCAAAATTATTAAGAAGGTGAACAGCTACATCCGATCTGTCGGTGTCCTTGGTAACTGCAGCAACAATAATGTTCGTATCGAGAAAAAGCTTCATAGTCGCTCGCGGACGTTACGGACCTCTTCGACAGCATCAAGCTCGATGTCGGTAGCCAACTCCTGTAACGCATCTCCGAGTGGAATTTCTTTGTTATCCTCTGGATCATCAGCCATGAACTCGGCAAAGTCGTCAGTAGTGAGGCTCATAGTTCACGGTTACAGGGCTGTTCGCAAAAGCCTGCTGGTGATCTGAATCAAACTGTTGGTCCTTCCTGAGTGTTGTTGGTCAGCGGACGTCGAGGCTCGGAGCGAGCATATCGACTAGTGCTGACTTGCTAGTGTGGATATACCGGCTAAATCACGATCAGTAACCGGGTTTGCCGGCCCTTTTGTATGGCCAAGTAACTGGTCTACCGTATTCCTAGAACCACAGTTGCTTATTCGATATACCGCTACTCGTCTTCAGAGTCGCTCGACATCTTCACTGCTGCCTCGCGGTCCTTCAGAAGTTGTTCCTTAGACTGGCCAGTTGTTTCGGCCAGTTCATCTACAGTGGGAATGTCCTTCAGAGCCATTTTCCTACTTCTAAATCCCCTGCTCAGACAATTATATCTTTTGCACAGTCAGATACCGTTTTCTCTAGGCTGAACAAGGCGAGAGCCTCGTGTCTTGAACCCATAGTATTTCACGCATCACTCGAGGTCAAGCCCCGAGGCAGTCTGTCTTGGACTTCTGTAGATGACTCGTGTTCTCACCTGCTGCTAGCGTTCTGCGCCGTAGACGATCTTCGAGGGCGCTTCGTAGCCACAGTCAGGACAGTCGAACCATCGCTTAACCTTCGCACCAGCGGCAGATTTCTGGCCGACGATGACATCGTCGTTTGAACACTCTGGACACGAGAGTTCGGGGACTGGTCGGTCTCGAAGTGCATCCCGAACGCTGGTCGCGTCTTTGGTCTCGAAGCCTCGAGACCAGATGGGATAGCCGTCGACGAGGATCGCTGCCCGCCACTTGTACGCGTAGGAATCCGGTGCACAATGCAGAACGGCTCGAGCTCCAGTCT
>SLIS01000441.1 GCA_007135505.1 Halovivax sp. | reverse complement strand
CGGACGCGTCGACGGACCGAAGCGCTCGCACGACTGCGGTCGGCCCGGTCGACCGGGCTGCTTGCAATCGACGGTGGATTCGCGCGACCGCGAAACCGCCGGAACGGGGGAGCGACCCCCTCTCAGTACGGCTCGTCCTTGAACCCGAGATGGTACGCGATCACGTTCGTCCCGACGTGTAGCACCGGCGTGAGCAGGAGGACGACGGCCAGGACGCCGAGCGTAAACTGCTCGGTGAACCAGCCGGGTGCCGCGACGAACGCGAACGCGAGCGCCAGGACGACGAAGTCGAGCTGGTCGACCACTGGAAACGGGGCGCCGCGTTTCCGACCGGTCCGGCGTTTGAGAAACGACGCGGCGATGTCCCCACACATCGCCCCGAAGGGAAGCGCGAGGGCCACTGCCGCTGGGAACGTGGGAAGGTCGATGCCCATCGCCGATCCCACGTCGCCGGCGATCGCGTTCAGGACGAGTGCCAGCCCAGCCCCGATCGCTGTCCCGACGAACGTCCCGCGCCAGGTCTTTCCGTCGCCGAGAAGTCGGCTCCCGTTCCAGGTCCGTCCACCGTCGATCGGCCGTCCACCGCCGGCCAGGACTGCCGCGTTGTTCGGCACGTACGCGGGCAACATGAGCCAGAACGCGACGACGATCGTCGAGAGCACTGCCATTATCGGTCGAGCGAACGCACTCACTCCCCTTAACCGCATCCACTTTCGATGACTCCGACACATCGGCGTCTTCCGCGACCCAGTCTCTCACCGAAGTGAATCATCAACGCACATATATCCGGCCGCCGATGAGTCGACTATGCTTCCGCCGATCGCGCGTCAGTTCATCGCCGGCGAGACGCCGGACGCCGCGCTCGAACACGCCCGCGAACTGAACCAGCGCGGCGTTTCGGTCATCCTGAACCTCCTCGGTGAGCACTACGCCGAGCGCGGTCCCGCCGAGTCCGACGCCGCGGCCTATCGCAATCTCGTCGACGAGATCGCCGACGCGGATCTCGACGCCTGCATCTCGATCAAACCGTCTCAGCTCGGACTCGATCTCGGCGCGGAGGCGTTCCGGGAACTGGTGACCGACGTCGTCGAACACGCTGCCGAGCGGGACGTCTTCGTCTGGATCGACATGGAAGACCACACGACGACCGACGTGACGCTCGACGTCTTCGAAGAGCTCGCTCGTACCCACGACGGCGGCGTCGGCGTCTGCGTACAGGCGAACTTAGAGCGCACCCGCGAGGACGTCGAACGCCTCGCCGACGTTCCCGGCAAGGTCCGGTTCGTCAAGGGGGCCTACGACGAACCGAGCGCCGTCGCCTACACCGAGAAGGAACGCGTCAACGAGGCCTACCGCGACCTCCTGGGCTACGCCCTCGAGCACTACGACGACGGCGCCATCGCGATCGGCAGCCACGACCCCGAGATGATCGACCTGGCGAAGGCGCTCTACGAGGAACACGACACCGACTTCGAGATCCAGATGCTCATGGGCGTCCGCCAGGACGCTCAGGTCGAACTGGCCGCCGAGGGCTACGAAGTCTGGCAGTACGCACCGTACGGCGGCAAGTGGCTCTCGTACTTCTGGCGGCGCATCCGCGAACGAAAGGAGAACCTCCTCTTCGCCCTCCGGGCGATACTCGGTCGGTAGGCCCGCTTCGACCGTCTGCCGTCGTTCGATGCATCAGCATCTCGGAATCCACGCGTGTTGTGCGCGTAATCCTCCGTCTTCGCTCAGAGTAGTGTCTTCGCTCAGAGTAGTCTACGCTCCGAATCGTCTGCGCCCCGAGTCGGTACTGCGGCTCGCGTCGGTACTCTGCGTTGCCCGAGTCGCTACTACTGGGCTAGACCGACTGTCTCTGCGTGTGACCAGTTCGTACCACCTCCGGTGAGACGACACAAAATGAACACGCTGATAGGGACCGGGTGTGAGTGATCGATCATGACCTCGTGGAAACGGGACTTCGCCAGTGGGCTCGTGGTCCTCGGGCCGATCCTGATCTCGCTCTTCGTCCTCCTCTGGATCTACGGCTTCATCGCCGCGGTGACCCCGACGTTTATCCTCTCCGACGAGCTCCTCATCGATCTCCTCGGGGAATCCTCGACGGCCGAGCGGCTCGCGGGTCTGATTCGCGTCCTCGTCACCCTCGCCGTCCTGACGATCCTCATCTTCGCGATCGGTTACCTGATGCGGACGACCGTCGGTGGACTCGTCGAACGACTCGTCGACGACGTCGCGAATCGGCTGCCAGGACTTCGGGTGGTCTACAACGCCTCGAAGATGGCCGCCGAAACCGCCTTCGGCGAACAGGAGAGTCTCCAGGAACCGGTCAAACTCGAGGTCTGGGACGGCCTCCGCATGACAGCCTTCCGAACCGGGAAAACCGCTGAAGACGGTCGTGAGGTCCTCTTCCTCCCGACCTCGCCGAACATCACGACCGGCTTCGTTATCGAGGTCAATCCCGACCGACTCACCGAACTCGACGAAGACGTCGAGGACGCCCTCACTCGCGTTCTGAGCGCCGGCTTCGGTGACGCCGAACGCAACCGGGATTTCGACGCCGGAATTCCCATCGACGTCGTCGACGAGGGCCGATCCGACCGAACGGACGACGATTAACAACCTTTTGCGCTGCGGGCGCGGCT
>SLIS01000461.1 GCA_007135505.1 Halovivax sp. | reverse complement strand
CGTCCAGCGGGGTACCGGAGGTGAGTCGGCGTGAGCCACGAGACGGGCCGCGATTCCGAACGAACCGACGGCGCCGAGGCGCTCGTCGGCTCGGGCGTCTCCCGTCGGGAAGATCGAGCCCTGCTGACCGGACGGGCCACCTTCACCGACGACCGCTCGAAGCCGGGGACGGTCCACCTGGCATTCTGCCGGAGCGACCACGGACACGCCCGGATCGAGTCGATCGACGTCTCGGCCGCACGCGCGTTGGACGACGTGCTCGCCGTCTACACCTGGGACGATCTGGCCGCGTCCGACACCCCCGGCGTCATCCCGATCGCGTCGGACCGGCTCGACGCCGAGATTCCCGGCCACCCGGTGCTCGCGCGCGATCGGGTCCGGTACCACGGCGAGCCGATCGCCGCGGTCGTCGCGACGGATCGGTACGCCGCGCGCGACGGCGTGAACGCGGTAGACGTCGCGTACGATCCGCTCGAGGTCGTGGTCGACCCGAACGAGGCCACCGCTCCCGCGGCGCGGGCGCTCTACGAGGAGGCCGGCGAAAACGTGGTGAACACCTCGGAGCTCGGCGACCCCGACACGACCGACGAGGCGTTCGCGTCGGCTGACCACGTGATCGAACTCGAACTCGAGAACAACCGGCTCGTCCCCTCCGCACTGGAGCCGCGGGCGGCCCTGGCCAGCTGGGACGCCGGCGAGGAGCGCCTGACGGTCGAGATGACGAGCCAGTCGCCACACGGCCACCGACGGAAGCTTTCGCACACGCTCGGCCTGCCGGAGCGCCAGATCCGCGTGATCGCGCCGTCGGTCGGCGGCGGATTCGGCCACAAGGGCCACCACCATCCCGGCGAGGCGATGGCGGCCTGGGCCGCGATGACCCTATCACGGCCCGTGAAGTGGACCGCGACCAGATCCGAGAACTACCGCGCCGGCGCCCACGGTCGGGATCACCGGACCGAGGCGGCGATGGCCGTCGATTCCGACGGGCGAATCCGAGGGATTCGCGTCGAGACGGCCGCCAACGTTGGCGCGTACGGGCTCGGTGTGGCGCCGGCGATGCCCGGCTGGTACGGCCGGCTCCTCGCGAGCCAGTACGACGTGCCGGCGATCCACTGCGAGACGCGGGCAGTCGTCACGAACACGGCGCCGATCCACTCCTATCGCGGAGCGGGCCGACCGGAGGCGATCTACGTCACGGAGCGCCTCGTCGACGTGGCCGCTCGGGAACTCGGCGTCGATCCGGTGACCTTCCGTCGCCGGAACCTGCTCTCTCCCGAGGACTTTCCCCATGAAACCGCCGTCGGCGCCGAGTACGACAGCGGCGACTACGAGCCGGCGCTCGATCGGGCGCTGGAGCTGGCCGGACTCGACGAATCTGGCGACGAGGACGGCGGCCCACTCCGCGGGGGCGACCGCGACGCGGACGGACGACTTCGCGGCGTCGGGCTGGCCAGCTACGTCGAGTCGACCGGTGGCGGCTACGAGAGCGGGCTCGTCCGGGTCCACCCCGACGGGACCGTCACCGTCTACGCGGGCTCACACTCCCACGGTCAGGGCCATGGGACCACCTACGCCCAGATCGTCGCCGACGAGCTGGAGGTGGCCTACGACGACGTCGACGTCGTCGAGGGCGACACGGACTCGATCCCGACGGGAACCGGCACGTTCGGGAGCCGGAGCACGATCGCAGCCGGCAACGCGATCCGCGAGGGAGCGAGAGACGTCCTCGAGAAGGCCCGGCGGATCGCCGCACATCGCCTCGACGTCGACGAGGCGGACGTCGCCTACGCGGATGGCGCGTTCACCGTCGACCGCGAGCGCGAAGGCGAACGACTCGCCGCGGACGGTGGAGACGGGACGGACCGGACGGAGTCGATTCCGTTCGACGAGGTCGCGAGCGACGCCTACAGTCGTGGGCTGCCCGGCGACCTCGAGCCCGGCCTCGAGTCGACCTGCTTCTACGAACCCGACGGGACGGCCTACACGTTCGGTACGCACGTGGCCTGCGTCGCCATCGAGCCGGACACCGGCGATCTCGAGATCGAGCGATACGTCGCCGTCGACGACTGCGGGCCCCGGATCAATCCCACGATCGTCGAGGGGCAAGTCCACGGCGGCGTCGCCCAGGGACTCGGGCAAGCCTGTACGGAGCAGGCCGTGTACGACACGGACGACGGGCGCCTCCTGACGGATTCGATGCTCGAGTACGGCGTGCCGCGGGCCTCGGGGCTTCCCCACTTCGAAACCGACGCGACCGAGACGCCGAGCCCGCTGAACCCGCTCGGCGTCAAGGGAATCGGGGAGGCCGGCACCATCGCCGCGCCGCCGGCCGTCGTCAACGCGGTCTGTGACGCGCTCGACGTGGATCACGTCGACATGCCGCTTTCGGCGGAGACGCTGTTGACCGCCATCGACGACTAGACCGTTCCGGACACGAAGCCGTTCACCGGAATCCATCGCTGACTGGTGGTGTTCCCGCCGATTACGTCGTTAGAACAGGCGAAAGAGGCCGTCTCGTGCGTGCCACGTCGGCACACACGCGACGGTGCGATCGGCGGCGACTACTTGATCGCCGACTCGGCCATCCGCTGTGGGAAGCCGACGAGCAGCTGTAGCAGGCCGTCGGCGTCGTCCTCCGCTCTGAGG
>SLIS01000218.1 GCA_007135505.1 Halovivax sp. | reverse complement strand
CCCGCATCCAGGCGAACTGCGACCGGGTCGAAGACGAAGTCGGGCTCGTCCCCGGTTCCCTCGCGCGTCTCGATCTCGACGAGCGACTCGCCGGTCAGGTCGACCGCGTCCGCCGGCGAGACGTCCTCGGCGTCATCGCCGGTCCCATCGTCCTCGGTGTCGTCTCCAGTTCCGTCGTCCTCGGTGTCGTCCGCCGAGTCGTCCCCGGTGCCGTCGTCCTCGGTGTCGTCCGCCCCGTCGGTTCCCGGCGATTCGTCTCCCCCACTGTCGTCGCCGATGCAGCCGGCGAGGGCGAGCACACCGGCGCTACCGCCGGCCCACAGGACGCGCCGCCGGGTGGCTCGTCGCGACGACATCCGTCACTCCGGGGGCGTCGGCATGAAGTCGCGATCGATGCCGACCGTGACCTCGCCCCACGGCATCTCGTGATCGCGGGCGGCGTGGTGGACGAGCCAGAAGCCGTGCTGGTCGGGGTCCTGCCCGCCGTGGCCGGCCTCCCAGCTGTCGGCTTCCCACTTGTGAAAGTGCGTGAAGTCGTCGGTCTGTCCGGCGGGCACGTCTTCGGCGGTGAACTGTCCGCGGACGCCGATGCCGAAGTACAGCAGGTTCTCGGCGTCTTCGACGGCCGGGTCGTCGAAGTGCATGAAGAGGAGGACGTCCTCGCTCACCCACTTCCAGACGTGAGCCGGCGTGCGACCGTCGACCTCCTGCTGGGCCTCGTTCGTCCACTCGTCGTCGAAGAGGTCGATCAGTTCGTCGCGGTCCTCGGTGGAGAGGTCGCCCTCGCCGCCGTCGGGCGCCTCCCAGTCGGCGTCGTGTCCCTCGCTGCTCTCCTCGGGCGGCGTCGGCATGAACCCGTAGTCGACCTGCGGGCCGATCGGTTCGGCGTGGAAGGGATACTCGATCTCCCGAACCGCGATGTGGGTCAGCCAGTAGCCCTCGTCACCGACGGTGCCGCCGTGGCCGGCCTCCCACCCGTCGGCGGTGTGCTGGTGGAAGTGCGTGAACTCCTCGTCGGGCCGACTCTCCTCGGTGAACAGTCCCTTGCGGCCGATCGTGATGTAATCGAGTGCGGTCGCGTCCTCGGGGTTCGGATCGTCGAAGTGCAATCCGACGAGCGACTCGTCGCTCACCCACTTCCAGACGTGACGGGGCGTGTACGTCCGTTCCTCGCCCTCGATTTCGTGCTGGGCGTCGCTCATCGGCTGGTCGTCGAACGCGGCGACGAGTGCCGCGATGTCGTCCTCGCCGAGCGGGTCGCCCTCGGGGGCGGGGTCCAGACTCGAGAGATCGCCAGCGGGGCCGTCGTCCGCGTCGTCGCCGGCCGCATCGTCGTTCCCGTCGTCCGATCCGAGACAGCCCGCGAGGACGATCGTGCCCGCGGTTCCCAGGCCGTACAGCATCCGTCGTCGGTCGGGATTCGTTGGTGGTGGAGACATACACGTCTCCCGTCGCTGTACGGAACGATGGTCCCACCCCGGTCGTGCATGGGCGACACACGAGGGGGAGACGATTATGAGAGGGAGGAGTAGCCGGGCGAGCGAGAGGAACAGAGCGGTCGAGAGGAATACGGGGGCGATAGCGGACGCGGCGGGCGATCGAGGACGGCTGGCCGCCGGAACCGGCCATCGGTCGACTCTCGTCGATCAGGCGTCCGACCCGAACTGGTCGATCCGATCGTGTACCTGCGAGGACCACTCGTCGACGGCGTCGTGCATCAGGACCTTCGCCTCGGTGAGCGAGATCGCGTAGTACTGGTAGACGTAGCCGCCGCCGTCGAGCAAGCGACGTTCCCGCTCGACCAGCCCCTTCTCCACGAGCGTCGAGAGCGACCGGTTCACGTTGCTCCGGTCGCGCTCGAGCGCGCTCGCCAACTCTCCGACCGTCGATCCCGGACGGTCGACCAGGGAAAGGTACGTGCGACTCTCGTGGGGCTGAATACCGAAGACGCACTCCATGACGCGTTGAAACGCGGGCTCGTCGGCGAGCATGAGCGCCTCCATGTCGCGATCCGTCTCGGACATTGGTACCACTTCGGCCGCCTGCCTCAATTACGTACCGGCGGACTCGTCGGCGGTCGCATCGGCGGCCTCGTCCGAGGCGTCCGACGGGGCGGTCTCGCCGGCCGGCGTCGCGAGTCGATACCGCTCGAGACAGGCGCGCATCTCCGCTCGCGTTTCGTAGGTGAGGAGCTTCACCGGCGTGTCACAGTAGTAGGTGTCGTCCTGTCGGCGGATGGCCATCCGCATCGTCTTCCCCAGGATATCCACCTCGATGAGGACGCGGTTGCCCCCGTCGAGTTCGCGCAGGACGTCCGTCGAGGAGAGCTCCTTTCGGGAGACGCGCACCGTTTTGCTCATCGGCTCACCCTACGGCGGCGAGGGACGAATAGGCTTGGGTAGGGCCGAAGACGTGGGTACGGCCGGTCGCGAGCGCGTCGATCAGTCGGCCGGGATCGTACACCGCTCCTCGTAGGTCACGTCGCCGACCGAGTCGATCGCGGGGTCGTCACCACAGACCGGACAGTCGGGCGCGGGGTGGACGTCGACCGTCTCGACGGTCATGCCGGCGGCGTCGTACATGAGCAGGCGGCCGTCGAGGAGGTCGCCGATGCCGGTGAGAACCTTCACGACTTCCGTGGCCTGAATGCAGCCGATCGTGCCGGGGAGGACGCCGAGGACGCCCGTCGTCGCGCAGTCGGGCACCGTCCCGGGCTCGGGCGCCTCGGGGAACAGGCAGCGATAGCACGGCCCGTCGCCGTCGTTCGAAACCGTAATCGCCTGGCCTTCCATGCGGTAGATGGCACCGTGTGAGAGCGGCGTGCCCGAGAGGACGCAGTAGTCGTTACAGAGGTACCGGGTGGCGAAGTTGTCGCTCGCGTCGCAGACGACGTCGTAGGAGTCGGCGATCGCCTCGATCGAGTCGGCGTCGAGTCGCGTCTCGTAGGTCTCTACGTCGACGTCCGGATTCAGTCGCTCGACGTAGTCGGCCGCGCTCTCGACCTTCGGTCGGCCCACGTCGGCATCCGCGTGGACGATCTGGCGCTGGAGGTTCGAGCGCTCGACGACGTCGTCGTCGACGATGCCGAGTCGACCGACGCCAGCGGCCGCGAGGTACTGGATGACCGGCGAGCCCAGGCCGCCGGCCCCGACGACTAGCACCGAGCCCTCGAGCAGCCGCGCCTGTCCCTCCGGGCCGACCTCGTCCATGATGACGTGACGCGAGTAGCGATCGAGCTGGGTCGCGTCGAGCGAGAGGTCGCTCATACCGCGTCGTTGGGCCGAGCGGGACAAAAGTTCGCGGGTCCGGGTCCGACGCCAACGGCGATCGTCGCCGCTCACCGGGAATCGCCGATACCCCCACAGAACCCGTAATACTGCCGAATTGGACAGGTTAGTGATCGTGAGAGACGCAGCGAGAGCGGATGCACCCAACGTTTTATTACCGTGTGATGGTATTGCATACCTATGGGAGCTACTCCCGATGGTGCGGACGACGTGTTCGACCAGTTTCTCACCGACCGCGGCCACCCCACCGAGCGACGCGGCTGGGATCGCGACCGCCGCAAGTTGCAGTGTCCCGACTGTGGTGGCCTCCACGACGACGGCGCGACGACCTGCACCGTCTGCGGGTGGGTACCGGACCGATAGCGGAGCGAGGACCGATCGAGGAGCCAGGACTGACCGGGACCGACCGAAGAACCGGAACCAATCGAGAAGCGGGGACCGACCGAAGAACCGCGGCCGGTCGACAGGCCAGGACCGCCCGATGACGGATCGAAGAGCCGGAACCGGTCGAGAGCTAGTTCGCGTCGACGGGTATCGAGGGCCGCGTTGGCCGCCGACGGCGCCCGCCGTTCGCTCGTCGGTTACGTAAACTGGCAACACATTCTTTTCAACTAATTTTACTTTTTCTGGTTCAAGTGCCGATATACATAATACCAATTGGCAGAGAAAGGCGCGTAGAGACGATGCCGGAATGCCAGAACTGCGGTTCGTTCGTCACTGACGCCTACGCCAGGGTCTTCACGCCACCCGAGGTCGACGAGCCCCGGGTCTGTCCCGACTGTACCGATAAAATACGTGACGGAGCGGAGGTACGGACCGCCCGCTCGCCCCGAGGGACCTGACGAAATCGGAGGGTGTAATTCAGGAGCCGCGTCGTCGAAGGAAACCCACGTCACTTATGAGGGGCGCGCCCTTGTACGGTGACAATGACGACGAGTGAGACGACGGTTACCCGTCTCTTCGGCGGCCCCGGAAGCGGGAAGACGACGGCGCTTCTCGACCACGTCGAAGAAATTCTCGAAGACGACGACGTCACGTTCCGTGACATTCTCGTCGTCTCGTACACGCGCGCAGCCGCCCAGGAGGTTCGCGAGCGACTGGCCGAGCGACTCGACGAGTCGCCCCGCGCGCTCCAGGGCAACGTCTGTACGATGCACGCGAAGGCCTACGAACTGCTCGACCTCTCGCGCGGCGACGTCATCGGCGAGTCCGACAAGGAGGACTTCTGTGACGACTTCGGCATCGAGTACGAGGACGAGTACAGCGGCGCCGGCCGGCGAACGGCCCGGTCGACGACGATCGGCAACAAGATCATCGCGACCAGCCAGTGGCTCCAGCGAACCAGCCGCGAGGTGGCCGACTGGTACGACGTTCCCTTCCAGTGGGACGTAGAGGAGGTCCGGCTCCCGCCGGATATCGACCCGAACGCCCAGGAGGGCAACAAGTACACGCCGACCTGGCCGAGCGACGACGACCGGATCGACGTCCCCGAGGCGATCCGCGCCTGGCGCAACTACAAGGGCCAGGAGGGCAAGATCGGCTTTGCGGACATGTTAGAGCGGGTCAAGCAACGCTCGCTGGTCCCCAACGTCGACTACCTCGTCATCGACGAGTTCCAGGACATCACGACCCTGCAGTACGACGTCTACGAGGAGTGGAAACCCCACGTCGAGCGGGTGCTGATCGCCGGCGACGACGACCAGGTCGTCTACTCCTGGCAGGGCGCCGATCCAGCGCTCTTACTCGACGAGGAGGTCGACGAGGACGTCATCCTGCCCAACTCCTATCGACTGCCCTCGAACGTCCTCCACGCCGTCAACCGCGAGATTCGCCACATCGACGTCCGGCAGGACAAGGATCTGAACCCGCGCAAGGAAGGCGGCGTCGTCGAGGCCCACCAGGGCGGCTCGATGCTCGACGTCGTCCGGATGGTTCGCCAGACGCTCGTCGAGGACGACGGCACGATCATGCTGCTCTTCCGGGCGCGCTACCAGATGTTCCAGTTCATCGACGAGTTCATCACCGAGGGCGTGCCGTTTACGGCCCTGACCGACCAGCGGATGTGGACCGACCGGCTCACCCAGTACGTCCGCGCCGTCGAGGCGATCGAGGACGGCCGGGACGTCGACGGGCTCCAGGCGCGGCGACTGGCCGACATGCTCCAGGACTCGGCGTTCGGGACGACCGAGCGCGACGAGCTCTTCGATACGATCGACGACCTCCAGGAGGAAGCCGAGGTCGACGACCTGGAGGAACTCACCGTGTCCGCGGACGTCATCGACGACCACGTGCCGTTCATGCCCGGCCCGAACTCGGCGGCCGACATGCTCCGGAAGGTGACGAGCTTCCAGAAGAAGTCCGTCAAGGCGTACTTCGCCATCGGCGAGTACCGGAGCATGCCGACCGACCGCGTCAGGGTGGGGACGATCCACTCCGCCAAGGGTCGCGAGGCGGACCACGTCTTCGTCGCGACGGACCTGACCGAGAAGGTCGTCGAGCAGATGGTGGCGACCATCGAAGATCGATCCGAGGCCGACGCGGAAGCAGCGGGCGTCACGGACATTCCCGGCTGCGAGGAGTTCACCAAGACGACCTCGCCGGTTCCCATCCTCACCGACAACGAGCGGCGGGTCTTCTACGTCGGCATGTCCCGGGCCCGGGAGCGACTCGTCATCCTCGAGAACCTCGTCGACGGCGCCCCGACGCTCCCGATCGACGTCCTGCTCAACAACGAACTCACCGGGGCCGATCTCGACGAACTCGTCGAGGACGCACAGCGCCCGGCTGAGCTCGAAGCCGAGCCGCCGTGAGGGCGCGCCCGATCGAGGCGGCGATCGAGGCGCGAGACGCCGTCGGCTTCGTCCACGTCGGACCGCCCGACGCTCCCGCGAGTCGCTACCTTCGTCGGCTCGGCGACGGCGCGAGCGGACTGGGCGACAGTACGAACGGAACGGGTGACGCAGCGGATAGAACGCCGACGGCGTTAGAGGGGCGAAGCCACCACGCGTTCGCCGTCGTCGACGGGGCCGTGCTGACGGAATCGGCGGGCGCGGGCCACGCGGCCGAGCGCCTCGCGGACGGGCTCTCCGACCGATCGGGGACGCTGCTCGTCCCGCCCGAAATCCCCCACGACGCGGCGCTGCACCTCGAGGAAGCCGGGTTCGAACTCGCCTCGAGCGACGTGGTCGAACGGGCCCGCAGCCGGAAGACCCCCGACGAGCGCGATGCGATCGAGCGCGCCCAGGAGGCCTGTGCCGCCGGCCTCCAGCGGGCCGCGACGGGGCTCGCCGAGGCGACCGACGTCGATGGCCACCTGTTCCGGGCGGAGCGACCGCTGACCCCGGAGCGGCTGCGACGGGCGGTGGACGCCGCGATGGTCGCCGCCGACGGCTATCCGTGCGGTCGAACGACGATCGAGGTCGACGGGGCGTCGAACGAGGACGCCGACGATACCGCCGGCGACCCGATAGCGCCCGGTGAGCCCGTCGTCCTCCGGCTCCGACCGCGCGGCCCGACCGGCTACCACGGGGCCCTCACGCGGACGCTCGTTCCAGGGACCGACGGCGGCTGGGAGCGGCGGGCGCACGTCGCCGTCGAGAGCGCCCTGCGGTCGGCCCGAACGATGCTCGCGGCGGGGAGCGCGACGGTCCGCGAGGTCGAAGCCGAGCTCGTCGCGGAAGTCGGCTCGTTCGGCTTCGCCGAATCGGCGACGGCGTCGGTCGCCGGCGTCGGACTCGAGGCCGTCGAGCGGCCCCGCCGTGGCACGAGCGAGATCGAATCCGGAGCGGTCGTGGCGCTCGAAACGGGCGTCGAATCGGCCGCCGACGGTACCGTTCGACTGGGTGACACCCTCGCCGTGGGCGACGGCGACGCCGAGTGGCTCGCGCCGTCGAGTCGAGCGCTCGACCCGGCGACCCTGGTCGAGTGAGGCGGCTCACTCGCCGTCGTCGTCCGGCTCGACGGTGATCGCCTTCCCGGCGCGTTTCGCGAGCAGGCCCGGGATGTCCGTCGGAAGCGTCAGGTACTGCTTGATCGCGACCAGCGCGATCGCCAGCCCGAGGAGGGCCCCGCCGATAACGGGTTCGTTCCTGACCAGGAGAAACTCCAGGCCGGCGAGGGCAGCCGGAATCGCGAGGACGAGAACGGAAGCGAGTTTGATCGTGTCGACGATCCCTGCCATTACGCGACCGTTCGGGCCGCGTGAACAAAAACCGTCCGCTGGCGACTGGACCGACGGGTACCGCATCGGTCACCGGTGCCAGGCGGGACGTTGCGGCCGGGACGAACCGGCCGGAACGAACGACCCGATCCCACGGCCAGCATAACGATCGTGATATGCGTACCGGCTTCGGAAGGATTAACCCGACCGGGTGACGACGGTCGCGTATGTTTACCGGGATCGTCGAAGAGACGGGGGAGGTCCTCGAACGCGCGTCGACCGCGGACGGACTGCGGCTCCGGATCGGCGCCGACGCGGTGGCGAGCGACCTGGCCCACGGCGCGAGCATCAGCGTCAGCGGCGCCTGTCTCACCGTCGAACGCTTCGAGCCGGACGCCTGGTTCGAGGTGTTCCTCGCGAGCGAGACGGTCGAGCGGACCTACCTCGGCGACCTCGCGGTCGGGGACGGCGTCAACCTCGAACGCGCCATGCCCGCCGACGGCCGGTTCGACGGCCACGTCGTCCAGGGTCACGTCGACGCCGTCGCGACCGTGACGGCCGTCGAGTCCGTCGGGGACGACTGGTACTTCGAGTTCGAACTGCCGGCGGGCTACGAGCGCTACGTCGTCGAGAAGGGGTCCATCACGCTGGACGGTATCAGCCTCACCGTGGCCGAACTCGCCGGCGATCGGGTGACGGTCGCGATCGTGCCGACCACCTACGAGCTGACGACGCTGTCGGCGAAGTCCGCGGGCGATCCGGTCCACCTCGAGGTCGACGTCCTGGCGAAGTACGTCGAGTCGATCCTCGAGACGGAGGCGCTCGCCCCGACGGCCAATCGATCCTAGAGGCCGATGCCGAGACCGGTACCGTCGTCATCGTCACCGTCGTCCGAATCGTCCTCACTCCCGTCGTCGCCCGAATCGGTGTCGTCTCCGCTCCCGTCGTCGGTATCGTCGTTCCCACCGCCTCCGTCGTCATCCTCGCCGGCCACGTCGACGGACGGATCGATCGAGGTGAGAAGCGCCTCGATGTTCGAGCGTTCCTGACCCTCGAGATCGCGCGGATAGACGCCGATGCCGACGACCAGGTCCTCGTCCGTCTCGACGGCCTGGGTGACGTGGAGGTTCACCTCGACGTCCTGGCCGCCCGCGAACGTCGCGTCGGCGGTGAACGTCGAGGTGACGACGGTCTGCTCGAGGATCGAGAACTCCTCGTCCTCGACGTGGCGGACGTTGCCGATCTCGTCGTAGTTGTCGGCGAGCAACTGGACGAGCTCGGCCGTCTCCATGTCCTGGACCGGATTCACCTGCTGGCCGACGACCGAAATCTGCGGCGTCGAGAGCACGACGAAGACCGCCGCTCGTTCGTCGACCAGCGGCCCGAAGGAGACCCGTTTCTCGTGTTCGACGATGTAGTTGGTCACCGAAACCGTCTCGGACCACAGTCGCACGTCGACGTCCTCCTCGATGACCAGGTCGTCGACGCCCGTCTGCTGGTACTCCGTCTCGCTTCGCGTCGCTGCCGGCACCCCGACCGGATTCGCCTCGTGCTCGTCCAGTCCGAGAAGTCCGATACACCCGGCGAGTCCCGCCAGCGCCGCCGTACCGGCTCCGGCGAGATACGTTCGACGATTCATCAGTCTTGATGAGTGTTCTGCAGAAATAAGTGCTTGTTGTCTCGAATATCTGCGTGAAAGACCAGTTAGATGAACGAACGTTCAATAGCTGTCGGAAAGGTGGAACGAGCGGCGGTTCCCGTCGTCGGCCAACGGGATTGCTGTCGCCGAACACGCGGACGCTACCGTCGAATATCGGAATGCTACCGTCGAACACCGCAACGGTACCGTCGAGTAGCAGGACGTTACCGTCGACCACCGGGTTGCTCCCGTCATCACCTGCGGCTTGCCGGGGAACCGCCTTCGTGAATCCCGCCGGCGGGTTCGAGGGCCCGTTCGAGTCGGCGCAGTCGGCAGGAACAAGTCCCTGCCGGGCCGAGGTCGACGTATGCACTTCGATCAACGAACCCAGCGGGCGCTTCGTGCGGCGGGGCTCGAACGGGACGAACTCCGGGCGGCCTCCGAGGCCGTCGTCGAGGCCGTCACGGACGACGCCGAAGCCCTCGCGGCCTTTTTCGACGACGCCGACGCGATCTACTCGGACCTGGAGATGGCCCACTCGAACGAGGCGTATCCGGAACACGACGTCGTCTCGCTCGACCTGACGACCCACGGCGCCGACATGCGCGGCTGGCTCCGGTTCGACACCTGGGGCAGTTACGTCTCGGACGGCCGCATCCTCGGCGAGTCGTCCGTCGAACTGACACTCGGTCCGCCGGTCCACGACCGCGTCTGCTTCGCGGCCGACCGGGAGACGCTCCGGTAACCGATGTCGGAACGCGACGCAGACCACGGCTCGCCGGCGACCGACGGGGATGAAACCGGTCCCGCTCGCGTTCGGATCCGCGGGATCTACACCACGGCGCTCACCCGGGTGCTCGACGACGCCGGCCACGCGGTCGTCCAGGCGTCGGAGCCGATCGAGCGGCGGTTCGAGGGGGACTTCGACGTGGCGCCGGCGGACGTTCGCCTCGAGACTACCAGAGACCGCGAGGGAATCGAAGCGTCCGGCGACCCGGGCGGGGTGGCCGCCGTCGCCGACGCGATCGAGGGGATCGCGATCGACGCGTTTCGGTGGGCCGACGAAGTCCCGCGAGGGGCCGTCTTCGACGCCGCCGTCCGCGACGCCGGAGGCGGTGGCGGCGCCGTCGTGTCCCTCGGGGACGGCGAACGCGGGTACCTTCCCTACGACGCGGTGGACGGCTACGTCGACGACGGCGACGAGTACCGCGTCCAGGTGACGGAGCCCACGCCGCCGTGGAGCGACGACCTCCCGCGGGTCGAACCGACCGTGTCCGTTTCCGGCGGGCTGTGCACGCTCACCCGCGGCCGGACCGGCGTGCGGGCCGTCCCCACCGGCGAGCGCGGCGAGGAACTCGTCGGCCTGACCGACTTGCTGGACGTCGAGGTTCCCGACGGCTGGGGCCTTCGCTGGGAGCGACCCGCCGTCGACGCCGACCTCGAGT
>SLIS01000238.1 GCA_007135505.1 Halovivax sp. | reverse complement strand
CGTGGACGAACTGATAGTCACTACACCCGTTTTGGATGAGTTTTTCGCGTTCGATGCTTGCGCTCTCGACTTCGACCGTCGAGAACGGATACGCTGAGAGAACGTCCTCGACGGCATCTCCAACGGTCGACTCCTCCCACGAATCCGACCGCGATCCCTGCATCGCTTCCCACAACAGGCCGTACCCTGCGACCTGCGCTCTCGGACCGTGATCGACAGTAAACTCACCGGTAATCGACCGTATCTTTCCCGACAAAAGCGGTGTCAACTCGCCCTCGTCGCCGTATCCCATGGCGATTTCCACGTCGGTTCCGATCTCGAAATCGTCCCAGGACAGCCCCGCGAACTCGTCGAGTTCTTCGTCGAACGGGAAGTTGAGACCGAACGAGAACCGATCAGCACCCTCGAATGACGTCTCGACGACCAAGTCCGCGATGCGACCGCCCGGTTCCTGGAACTTCTGATCGCCGACCATTACCTTAAACCGCGGCGAATACCGGGGATGGTTGTCGATGTCGTAGGTCACGTCTCGGACACCTCTCCTGATGCAGCCCTCGTCGCCACTTGATCGGTCCCGAGTCGACGGCGTGTAGCGTACTCGATCATACTACAGTGGTGGCAGTTCGAGTTTGTCGCCCGGCTCGATTGCACGGGGATTGTCGATATCGTTCTGGTCCGCTATCGTCCGCCAATGGGACGGATCGCTGTACTCCTCGTCGGCGATTAACCAGAGGGTGTCTCCTTCGGAAACCGTCCAAACTTTCGTCTTGTCGGTCGACTCTGGAGAAACCTCGGATTTGTGGTAGTCTGCTGTTTTGAACTCTTTGAAGACGATCGACACGCGTGCCCGGATCGGGATTCCGCTGGGAAGAAACTTCGTAAACTGCTTGTTCGCACGCTGGACTAACGCGGTAAAATCGATCCCGTCTCCCCAGACGAACCGACAGACCGGCGGGGCGTGAAGCTCACCGTCGACAGCCAGCAGATGATCGATCGATTTTGTATACCGCTCACGGACGTCGAGATCTTCGGACGACGCGTCTTCGGAGCCGAGTTCATCGGTCGTGTCGAAAAACAACTCCATCGACAGCGTCTCCGCGTTACCGTCGACGAACTGCATGATCGACGCTCCTGATCCGGTCGCTTTCATCTCGCCGTAGTTCACGCTCTTTTCGAGTGCGTACGAACTTGGGTTGAATTTACACTCGATCGTTTCACCTTGCTTTTTCCCGTTAAGGATGGTAATTTGTGCCTTCTCTAGTTTACCGTTCGTCATCGCTGGCCCCTCCGTTCACGTTCGATTCGTTTTCGCCGCTCGAGCTTCCGGTAGAGCCGTTCGACGACCCGGTCGACGTCCGCCTCGTATCGGACCGACTCATCAGGCAACGGAACGTCGTTCTCCGTTCGGCCGGGCCGCGATCCGTGCCCACCGTGGGACTGCTGTGTCGGCGGTTGAGACGACCAGCCGACGTGACTGTGATGTCGATTCCCGGTGTCGTCGAACCAGTTGGTGGACGCTGCCGCCTCGGGAAGCGAACTGCCAATTTGACTGGATGGTCCGGAATGGCCACCCTGGCCGGATCGCAACTGTCGCGGTTCGGGATCCCGGCCGCCGCTGATCGCCGATCGACTCGTAACGGCTTCGTGTTGTCGTCGGCTCCCGGAACGTGCTAGCTCGTCGCGACGCCGCGTGTTTTCGGCTCGAGCTTCCCGATGTCTCCGATCGGCCCGCTCTGAGCCCGACCCGACCCACGTTCCGGACGAACTGTCCACGGATCGTGAGTCTGTCCAGGACCCTGTCGTACTGCCTCCTCCACGATCGTCGGTGAGCACTCCGGTAGTGTGTGATGTCTGTTGCCCACCGTTGTTGGCGCGAGGCTGCCGTCCACTGGCGCTGGTGACGCCGATCGGTTGCGGGCTGCGATAGACGAGTGCGGGGCGACCGGTACTCGAGTTGTCTGTCTCTACCATCGACTCTTCTGTATATCTTTCTGACTGATGGTTCATATATTTATTTATCTCTTCTCCTGTACCGGATTCTGCTGGCTCGACTACCGTCACGCCGTCCGCTGGACGGGTCCTTTTCGGAGCCGTAAACGAGGGTGAAGAGCCGAGGACGCTCGGTGTGTCGGATTGCTCGTTACTCGCCGTCGACGGCCCGTCCCCGGCGGTATCGACTGGTTGCCGCCGAGGCGTAGACCGGTGCTGTTGCTGGCGTTCCGAGTCGGACCGCGCTACCTCGATCGTTCCGTCGTTCTCGCGGGGAACAAATCGCGACTCGTCGGTCGATTGCTGTCGGTTCCCACCGCCGGAGGTCGATTTGGAGGATACGTCTCGATGCGACAGTTGTGTTCCGAGCACGCGAATGTCGGTTTCAGATTCTCCGGTTGTGACCGAGGTGTTCACGGTCGCTATCGAGGGTGTCCGCTCCCGAGCATCGCGTACCGCTCCCACGGAACCCGACGTGGTGTGGTTACTGGACCCGTTTGCTCCGCCGACCGTAGATGAACCAGCGGTGGCGAGACGGGCACGTGATGGCGACACTCGAGAGGAAGTCTGTCCCCTCGAAGTCGATGACGCTCTGTTCGCTCCGCCCTGATTCCCCGGCGTGCTTTCCGGGATGCGAGGCTCTTGGGTCCACGTGGG
>SLIS01000110.1 GCA_007135505.1 Halovivax sp. | reverse complement strand
GACGTCGGCGTCCGAGACGGCCGCCTCGAGTTCCGTCTCGAGGGCGGGGACCGTCCCGGGGTCGACCTCGCCGAGGAACTTCAGGGTCACGTGGGCCCCTTCGGGATCGGTGAACGACAGCCCCGACGCGTCCGCGAAGGCGGACTGGATCGCGGCGATCGGCGCCGCGAACGACGTCGGCAGGTCGACGCTGACGAACAGTCGCATGTCCCGACCTTCGGTCGCCGGGGGCTTGAGTGATTTCGGGGGACTATCGCGGCCGCGAGTGTGGCCCCGTCTGCCTCGTGACGGTCGTGTCGCAGGCCTTAACACGCGCGGCGAACTACCAGATGGCGATGACTGACGACGAGGGCGACGACCGTCACCTGTTCTCCGAAGGCGACGGGTTCGACGACCCCTACGACGAGTTCGACCTGGACCCACCGGAACTCGACGTGGACCCGGGGAAGGTCGACCCCGTCGACTCCCGCGCCGTCACCGACCTCCTCGACGAGCGCCAGCTCTCCGCCGAGGACGTCGACGCCGAGGAATTGCTCGACGTGGGGCTCAACTACATGGGGATCAACCGCTTCGAGCAGGCGACAGAGGCCTTCGAGCGGACGGCCCGGTTCGCCGAGGACGATCGGCTCGTCCTGGAGGCCTGGACGAACAAGGGCGTCGCTCACGCCGAGTTGGAGGAGTGGGACGAGGCGATCGGGGCCTACCGCGAGGCGATCAACGTCGTCGAGGAGACCGAAATCGAGACCGCTCCCGAGGAGACGTCGAACACGCGCTCTCCGAACGAACACGCCGCGACCGCCGAGAGCAACCTCGCCTTCGCCCTCTGGGAGTACGGCGAGACGGCCCAGGCGCTCGAACACGCCGAACGTGCCGTCGAGCGCGACCCACGCTTCGCCGAGGGGTGGTACAACCGGGCGTTCTTCCTCCAGGAGCGCGGGCTCTCCGAGGAGGCGCTTCGTTGTATCGACAACGCGATCCGCCTCGGCATGCGAAACTCGCAGGTCTTAGACGAGAAGGCCCGCATCCTGGAGGACCTCGGGGAGTACGACGAGGCCGAGCAGGTCGCGGAGGAGGCCACCGCCCGCCGCGAGGAGGCCGAACAGCGGCTCATGGACGACCAGGAACGGGCCCGACTCGACGAATGATCGCCAGTACAGCGACCGACGCGGGACGACCGCCCGCCGTCGAGGTGCGGCCATGATCCTCACCGAACGCGAGACCGAAGAAGGCGTGCTCGTCGCCGTCTGTGACGCCGACGTCCTCGGGGAAACGTTGGAGGAGGGCGCCATCTCGCTCACCGTCACCGAGGAGTTCTACGGCACCGAAGCGGTCGACGAGGACGCCGTCCGCGACGCGCTCGTCCGGGCCGACGTGGCCAACATCGTCGGTAGCCGTTCGGTCGAGCTGGCCATCGAGGTCGGCGTCGTCGACGAGGCGAACGTCCTCGAGGTCGGATCGACGCTGCACGCCCAGACGCTGCGGATGTGAGGATCGGGCGGTCACTTTCCCACCCGCACCGACGACCGGCGTCGGCACTGCTCGGACAGCGACCCGTTCGAGCCGTCGATAACGGCCCGCTCCGACGACCGACGACAGCCCACTCTGACAGTTGATCACAGTCCGCTCCAACGGCCCGCAACGGGTCAATGCGGGCCGTCATGCGGCAACGCAGGGGAAGCTGGGAAACCCTTATGCGCGACGCGCCGGAAGGCCTGTGTAGGACATGACTGTCACGCTCAAGGACTTCTACGCGGACTGGTGTGGCCCCTGCAAGACCCAGGATCCGATCCTCGAGGAACTCGAGGACGACTGGGACGGACGCTTCCAGGTCGAGAAGGTGAACGTCGACGAGGAACAGGACGTCGCCAACGAGTACCAGGTCCGCTCGCTCCCGACGCTCGTCGTCGAGAACGAGGACGGCATCGTCGAACGCTTCGTCGGCGTCACCCAGCGCGAGGACATCGAGGACGCGCTGGAGTCCGCGGGCGCGTAAGCAGTTCTCGGCCGGCCATCGTCCCTCAGCCGGTCATCGACCAGTTTTTCCGTACCGTACTCGGCACGACCAGTCGAGACGTCAGCTACCGGTCGTCGGCCGTCGACGCACTCCTATCGTTCGGACCGGTCAGACGTTCGGACTGGTCGACGCGATGACCGATCGAAAACGAATTTGCTCGACGGAACGCGTCGGCCGTTCGAGCCTCAGATCCACTTCACGCCGACGTCGTGGAGGTCGTCGTTGTACTTCGCGATGTTGATGACCAGCGGCGTGACGCTCTCGACTTCGGCCGCGTTCGCGAGCGGACCGGCGTCGAGGGCACGGAGTCCGTCGATCGATTCGGCCAGCTGGCGGACCCTCCGCTTCGCGTCGCGGTCGTCGGCGACGACGAGCGTGTCCAGCTCGAAGTCGACGTCGAGGGCGGCCAGCTTCCCCGCCGCGAGGTTGTGGAAGGCCCCGACGACCGGCACCTCGTCGGGCGCCCGCTGCGCGACGAGCGCCGTGACGCTGCCCTGTCCCGGCGGATGGTAGTGCATCCCGTCCTCGTCGCCTTTCATGCCGACGGCCGGGGTGACGAGGATCGTCTCCGAATCGAGCCGGTCCGCGACGGCCTCGACGGTGTCGCCGGCGTAGTACGGCGGCACCGAGAGG
>SLIS01000194.1 GCA_007135505.1 Halovivax sp. | reverse complement strand
GAATTCACCAGCTGGTGGTTCATTAAACACCACCTCGTATGATTCTTCGAAAACCGAGTTTATGAGTGTCAATAACTGAACACTCTCGCTGCAAAACTCGGTGACGGCAGTCGTAACCTGGGCGAAATATGACGAGATCAAGTTCTCTGGATCGAGGTCGTAGTTCTTGATAAACAACGCGGGCGCCCTCCCCGGTGTTATCTCGTCGACGTTCAGTTTCTCCAGTTCAGCACGAATCTCCGTCTCATATTCTCCAGTACATTTCTCGGTGAACACGGTATTGAACGATCCATCTCCATCAAAGGTTTGCCTATGGACTTTGCGCTGCGGTGGCAGCCGCAGCCGGAACGAGAGTTCCTGGTTTCGCAGGTGCTCGGTTGTGGAGGGAATCCGGAAGTACAGTGCGATTGTACTGTTCCAGCCAAACGGGTCCTGATCCCAGTACTCCGGCATCAATCCCTGCCACTTTGGGCTGTCGTTCGACCGAATCTTCCACCCGGAACCCGCCATATCGAACCGGTCCCGGATCTTATCCGCCCACCGAGCGGTGAGGTAGTCGCTGACGTCGTCGAAATCGTTCTCGAATTGCCTGTGTGCTCGTTCCACTTGTTGGATGACGTCATCGTATTCAAAGTATAATTCGAGGCGTTTGGTGAGTCCGTCTTCGTCTGGTGAGTCCATATTCTCGGTCTCCTGTAGCGATTGGATGAAATCAGTGAACTGGATGACGCTCCGGTTCGGGTACTGGAACAGCGAGCCCTGAAGTCGGTGGTCGAACGACTTCGCAATCGTCGCCCAATCGACCGCATCGAAGTCGTCGGCCTCAGGGGGTTCTGCCACTGCTTTCTTCACGTAGACGTAAGTTGCGTCGTCAAGTTCGTCAACGGTGATTTCGGTGGTGTCGAACCACGTGAAGTGCCAACTGTCTGTTGCGGCGTAAGTTGGTGTCTGATTCTCATTCTCGTCCGCGCCGACTTTTAACTCTAAGAATACCGCCCAGTCCGGATGGTCATCCAGGGCCTGCCCGCCGCAGATCACGAGGTCGATACGGCCATCCGAACTGTCGTCTGCTATGTGCACCTCTTCCTCGATTTCGACGTGTTGGGCTGTAACTTTCAACTTGGGGGTGCCAACAACCTCCAAGAACACTTCCAAGAGGGTATACCCAAAGCCGTGGGGCTTGTGCGGATCAAGGAAGTACTTGAGAGTCTGTTGATATTTCCTCTCTCGTTGCCCAGATAGAAATGAAAATACGCCGTGCGGCTGTTGGGTTCGGCGACCTAGTTCCAGATATCGGTCAATGAAGTCCTCTATCCGCTCCGTATCCAATTCCTGGATATCCTCACTCATCCCTTAACTCATCCATCGTGACTTCCATTAAACTACTCCAAGAGTGAATCACTTCAAAGATCTTTCTGTTCCAGTCGGGTCCCACGTTCGTACCCTCAGACAAAGTTTAGATCAATCAATTCGGATAAAACACGTAGAAACGAGGTACTGCATAGACTTGCCATATTCATTCCGCCGCTTCTAACAAGACTCAGAGCTTTTGGTGGATGGGTGCTGAATAGAGAGCGCGTGTCGTGCAGTTGCGGATGCTGCTCTCTCCCTCTCAATCAGCAATATCCAGCAGTTCGTTGACGACGACCACCGCTTACCTGATGATAGGGTTCCAGCCTGACCAATAGAGAATACGCCAACCCGAACGGCAACGCATACTCCTCGCGGCTCTACAAATGGACGGATTTCCTACCCTATTGAACGTTTGCGATGGCATCGAGGAGATGGAACCGCTTGCGACAGCGACAATTGCTGACTCCGTTTGATTCGAGAGCCCCCGGTTACGTATTACAGTACGTTGTATACCCTGAATCGAATTCTCGTTGCGGTGGTTGCTGGAACTGTGAATCCGTATTCTTCGATGTGTAGGGGGTTTCCAACACGGTCAATAACTGCTTGAATGTGGATAGATCCCTCGTTTCGAGATACTCATCCAGTGCCTCTTCAACCAGGTAGTTGCGGGGGATATATCGTGGATTGGTTTCCTGCATCAACTCCTCGTCCAGGCCGACAGCAGCTACTGAATCTCTAAGCTGCTCAAACTCTGCAGTCCCAAACACTGGGTCATCAAACGTACCAGGCGACGCCAATTCGAGGAACGTATTGGTGTAGTCTGCATTCGTCTTTCGAAGCCACGCTAAGAATGCATCAACGAGTTCTTTCTCCCCATCCGAGTTGATACCCAGTTTGTTCTGCATCATCGCGTAGTATTGCGCATCAAACCGATCCGCGAACTCGTCTAACTTGCCTTCAAGCTCATCAGACGTGAGTACTGATTGGGCACACAGCGGCTGGAGTGCCTCTGCGAACCGTGCGAGATTCCACTGCAGGATGGGTCGCTGGTTTCCGAATGCATATCGACCGTTTTTATCAATTGAGCTGAAGACCGCCTCCTCATCGTAGTAGTTCATGAACGCACAGGGTCCGTAATCAAAGGTTTCTCCATCGATACTCATGTTGTCCGTATTCATGACGCCGTGGACGAATCCGACACGCAGCCAGTCAACAACCATCTCGATTGACGACTCCATGACTGCGTCGAAGAACGCGAGGTATGGGCGCTTTCTTTCATTTAGCTGTGGATAGT
>SLIS01000113.1 GCA_007135505.1 Halovivax sp. | reverse complement strand
GTCTCTTCGAGTCCACCGACGTCGCTCCAGGTCACGTCGGGCACTTCGACGAAAACCTCCCGCAGCGCGGACGGTTGGATCCCCTTGAGCGCCTCCTTGAAGTCGGCCGCCGTAACCTGTAACGATTCGAGCACGTCGGCGTCGATCTCCTCGGATTCGAGGTCGAGCTCGGGCCGGATCCGACGCAGCGCATTCATCGCCGCTTCGCGCGCGAGCGTCGCCAGGTCGGCTCCGACGAACCCGTGTGTGTTCTCGGCGTACTGATCGAGGTCGATCGACTCGGTCAGCGGCATGCCACGGGTGTGGACCTGGAGGATCTCGGTGCGGCCCTCCTTGTCCGGAACACCGATCTCGATCTCGCGATCGAAGCGCCCACCGCGACGGAGCGCGGGGTCGATCGAGTCGACCCGGTTCGTCGCGGCGATGACGGTGACGCGCCCGCGCTCTTCGAGGCCGTCCATCAGCGAGAGTAACTGGGCGACCACGCGTCGCTCGACGTCACCGCTCGTCTCCTCGCGCTTGGAGGCGATGGAGTCGATTTCGTCGATGAAGACGATCGCCGGGGCGTTCTCCTCGGCCTCTTCGAACACCTCGCGGAGTTGTTCCTCGGACTCGCCGTAGTACTTCGACATGATCTCCGGCCCGGAGATCGTCTCGAAGTGGGCGTCGATCTCGTTGGCGACGGCTTTCGCCATCAGGGTCTTACCCGTGCCCGGCGGCCCGTGGAGTAACACGCCCTTTGGCGGTTCGATGCCGAGTTGCTGGAACAACTCCGGATGGCGCATCGGCAGTTCGATCATCTCGCGGACCTGGTCCAGTTCGTTTTCCAGTCCGCCGATGTCCTCGTAAGTCACGTTCGGGACGCCCTCCGGCGTCTCGCCCCGGGGGCGGATCTGCTCGGCCGGCGTCTCCGAGATCTCGATCGACGTCGAGTCGGTGATGACCACGGTCCCCGTCGGGGACGTCTGGGCGATCTTCAGCGGCACCGACTGGCCCGAGCCGGCCATCGGGCCGAACGAGAGCGAGAACGGCACCGTCTGGCCCTCGGTGACGGCCTGACCGCTCAGCTTGTCGCGCACGAGTGGTCCGATGTCCCCGCGAATGCGCAGGTTCTGGGGAAGCGCGACCGTAATCGAAGACGCCGGTTTCACGTCCGCAGACTCCACCCCGATGCGGTCGTCGATCCCGACGCCAGCTTCCTGTCGGAGCCGGCCGTCGATGCGGATGATGCCCTGGCCCTCGTCCTCCGGGTAGCCCGGCCAGACGCGAGCGACGGATCGATCCTCACCATCCCCCTTCAGGAGGATGTAGTCGCCGTTTTCGAGGCCGAGTTCGCGCATCGACGCTCGATCGATCGCGGCGAGGCCGCGACCGGCGTCTTTCTGTTTGAGCGGTTTGACGGTGAGTTTCATCGGTTGCCCTCCACTTCGATGCTGAGGACGCCATTTTTCATAAACGTGTGCGGGTCGTTCGTCTCATCGGGGAGTTCGATCTCGAACTGCCCGTCGTCGGAGACCACGATGGCCGTCCCGTCGACGACGTCGACGGAGTGGGCACCTGAGAGGGAGGCCAGGTCGGCCACGACGACCGACTCCTCCTCGTACTCGTACATCCGAACAATCGGTCCCTGGCCGCTGGTACGCTGTGTGACTGTCATATTCAACTTACTCAAGGTTAGTCACACTACTATTTAAGTATTGTCCTATCGCCCCTCCCTCGTCCCCCTATACGTAGTTACTGCACTGTTCGCGGTTCACACCAAATCACCGTGCGGAGGCTTATGATATTGGTCGTCGAAGAGACCGGTATGGAGACGGTCACCCACCACGACAGGGAAACGGCCTACCGACGGGTCGATCGGAGCGAGTCGGGGCCCGGGTGTTGTTTCGTTCACGGGAGTGGGGGGACGGGTCGGGTCTGGAACGGGCAGTTGAAACTGGCGACTGCAGTTCCGGTGACCACGCTCGATCTCAGTGGCCACGGGTGGTCCGAAGACGTCGACGCGGATCCAGGGTACCAGACACTCTCGGCGTACGCCGACGACGTCCTCGCCGTGCTCGAATCGACCGGCGATCGTATCCTGGTCGGAACCTCACTGGGCGGCGCCGTGGTGCAACACCTGCTGATCGAACGAGACCCCGACATCGACGCGATCGTGCTCGCAGGGACGGGCGCCAAACTCGGAGTGCTCGAGGACCTGCTCACCTGGCTCGAGAACGACTTCGATCGGGCGATCGAGTTTCTACACGAACCCGGTCGGTTCGTCCAGACCGACGACCCGACCGTCGTCGAGCAATCGAAGTCGATCCTCCTCGAGACGGGCCAGGCGGTGACGTATCGGGACTTTCTGACCAGCCACCGGTTCGATGTCCGCGGCGAGCTAGACGGGATCGACGTTCCTACCCTCGTCGTCTACGGGAGCGAAGACCAGCTCACCCCACCGAGGTACCACGAGTACCTCGCCGACGAGCTCTCGAACTCGACGCTGGTCGAGATCGAAGACGCGGCACACCTCTCGATGATCGATCGGCCCGAGATCTTCAACGAAGTCCTCCTCGAGTTCATCGAATCCGAGTCCCTGGATTGACACCGCAGCCGTTTCAGTTCGACCGGTAAGTCGCCGCTACACACAATCCCTGCGCACGAAACCG
>SLIS01000401.1 GCA_007135505.1 Halovivax sp. | reverse complement strand
TCCGTGGGGTCTGCAAGCCCCCGCGAACGCTCGGTGGATGACGCTCTCTGTGGCTGTGGCATACACACTCATAGCAAAAACTGTTATAAGAGGCTGTCCCATAATGACTAAGTGTATTATAAACACATATAATGGGATATAAGGTCAATTGGGGCGCAGATTCGTAGCGGCCGCTTGCTGCGCGTCCCGATTCAGGTGGCATCGCTGCTACCCGTTCGTTTCGAGTGATGTCTGGTACGTCAAGTTGCGGCGAACAAATAACTGCCCGAACGGGGCAGAAGTGTCAGAGGCACGTAGTGCTCACCCACCAGAGTGAACACCACACCTGTTCTTTTTCCCCCAACGGTAAGCAGTATTGGGTTAAAGAGTTAGGTTCGAGTGTGTCAATCATACACAAACCATCGGCCGAGTTCGCGCGTCGGAACTCGAAGATGGCGGCGAGCTACCGCGGGTCAAACTGGGACCCGACGAAATCGAGGGCATTCCCCGTCTGGGGCTGGTCGCTCAGTACGATTTCGCGAAGTACGCGATCTCGTCCGCGGGTTCGCCACAGACGCCACACTCGTCGTGCTCGGGTTCGGGAACCTCGCCGGCCGTCGTCCCACCCTCGTCCTCTAACGGCTGCATGACGATCTCGGCCGCGATTTTCTCCTTGATGGCCTCCTCACAGGCCTCGTCGCCGCACCACGACGTCTTCACGTAGCCGCCGTGTTTGCCGATCGTACCGAGGATCTCTTCGGGACTGTAGGCTTCGC
This sequence comes from Halovivax sp., assembly GCA_007135505.1. The sequence continues at coordinate 1,899 of SLIS01000401.1, read as the reverse complement.
GAACGTTCTCCTCGAGGTTCTCCTCGGCCGCGTCGTACAACTTGTCGAAGATGTCGTCCAGATGCTCGTCGACGGCGTCGACGATCTCGTCTCGATCCTCGACTGCCTCCTCGTTGTCCGGACGGTGAACGAGCGTGACTTCCTCGTCTTCGACCTCGTAGGGGCCGATCTCAAGCCGGAGGGGGATGCCGTTGAGTTCGTGCTCGTTGAACTTGAAGCCGGGATTGCGCTCGTCGCGGTCGTCGAGTTCGACACGGAAGCCGGCGTCTTCGAGCTCTTCGGCGATGGTCTCAGAGTACTCGAGGACGTCCTCCTTCGTGTCTTCCTGCCAAATGGGGACGATGGCGACCTGGGTGGGGGCGACTGTCGGTGGCAGAACCAGACCCTGATCGTCGGAGTGGGTCATGATGAGTGCCCCGATCGCCCGCCACGAGAGCCCCCAGGAGGTCGTGTAGGCGGTTCGATCCTCCTCGTCCTCGCCCGAGAAGGTGATGTCGAACGCCTCGGCGAAGCTCTGGCCCAAGTTGTGGCTCGTCCCGCCCTGGACGGACTTGCCGTCGGGCATCAGTGCCTCGACGGTCGTCGTCGTGTCGGCCCCGGGGAACTTGTCGTGTTCGGGCTTCTTTCCTCGCATCACCGGAATCGCGAGCACGTCCTCGTAGACACGTTCGTACTGGCCCAGTCGGGTCCAGACCTCCTCCCAGGCCCCCTCGTTGTCGGCGTGGGCGGTGTGGCCCTCCTGCCACATGAACTCCTTCGTGCGGAAGAACGGCTTCGTCTCCGTCGCCTCCCACCGGACGACCGAACACCACTGGTTGATCCGCAGCGGCAGATCGCGGTGGCTGCGAGTCCAGTCGGCCATGAAGGGCGCGATGATCGACTCGCTGGTCGGCCGGACGGCGAGTCGCTCCTCGAGTTCCTCGTGGCCGCCGTGGGTCACCCACGCAACTTCGGGGTCGAAGCCCTCGACGATGTCCTTCTCGCGCTCTAAGAAGCTCTCTGGGATGAAAAGCGGGAAGTAGACGTTGTCGACGCCGGTTTCTTTGAACCAGCCGTCGAGGGCGTCCTGAATGGCCTCCCAGAGGGCGTAGCCGCGCGGCTTCGTGACGATGAAGCCGCCCATCGGTGCGTAGTCCGCGAGGTTGGCCTTCTGGACGACTTCGGCGTACCACTCGCCGGGTTTGTGCGATTTCGACTCGGTGATCCCGAGTTCCTGGCTCTCGTCGCTCATACATCGACTCACTGCCACCGCACGCTTAAACGATACGAAGGTGCGGTGGCCGACCCCGCAATCGATCGGTGTCGAACCCGAACCGTCAGTCGGTGTCTCGACATCGAAGCGTCTCGGTGACCTGGGCCGTACGGATCTACCGACGGTTTCACTTCCTCACGATCCGGTTACCATTCTCGACAACGAACCCTGACCCTCGTTGTCGATACTACTCCCACCTATCGACAGTGATTGGCTGAGAGTGTTTACCAGACGTAATTTTTCACGACTATGTCTCACCAATACTATTCCGTTTCGAATGAGGGATAAAAGTGTTATGTTTTATTACGTCATACATTATTATGCCGAGTGCAATGGGAGATAACCACACACAGGGTGAGGAGACCCATGCGGACGGTATCGAACGGCGAACGCTGCTGAAGACGAGCGCAGCCCTCGGGACCCTGGCGGTCGGCGGCGCGTCGCTAGGTGCAGTCAACGCGAACTCGCTGCCGGACCAGCCCGAAGCCGAGGACGGAACGGTCGCCTACCAGTACTTCCACGCGGAGTGGTCCGACATCGAAGCCGACGTCCCCCGCCTCGAGGAGGTCGGCGTCGACGCGATCTGGATCCAGCAGCCGGCGCGGGGAAAACTCGACTGGGACGACCTCTCGTACGACGGCGAGTAC
>SLIS01000178.1 GCA_007135505.1 Halovivax sp. | reverse complement strand
GGGCGTCGGCGAGACGACGCGTAAGTGGGAGGACTCGCTGGAGGCGTTCGACTCATTCGTACTCGTTTCGAATCGCCAGCCCTACCGCCACCAGTACGGCGACGACGGTGCAATCGAAGTCGATCGGCCGACAGGTGGCCTCACCGCTGCACTCGACCCGGTCGTTCAACGCGTCGGTGGAACGTGGATCGCCTGGGGCGACGGCGACGCCGATCGGGCCGTCGTTGACGAACGAAATTGCGTTCGGGTACCACCGTCCGATCCGTCCTACACGCTCAGTCGACTCTGGCTCGACGAGGAAACCGTCGATTCGTACTACGAAGGGTATAGCAATCGCGTGCTGTGGCCACTCTGCCACGGGTTTCCCGAAATCGTCGAACACCGTCCGGGCGACTACGACGGGTATCGACGGGTCAACGACCGGTTCGCCGAGCGCGCAACCGAGCACGCCGACGATAACGCGCTCGTCTGGCTGCAGGACTATCACCTCGCGCTGGCGCCCGCCCAAATCGACGAGAACACCCAGCAGACGGTGACGATTGGCCAGTTCTGGCACATTCCGTGGCCGAAGCCGGAGACGTTCGCCACCTGTCCGCAGGCGGGCGAACTTCTCGAGGGATTGCTGGGGACGGACCTGTTGAGTTTCCACGTCGACCGGTTCGCGTCCAACTTCCTGGCCTGCGTCGATCAGTTCCGTCCGGAGGCGACCGTCGACTACGACGACGGCGTCGTCTCCCACAGCGGCGGCGAGACCGTCGTCACCGCGACACCGCTCGGTATCGACGCCGAAGAGCACGCTCGTGAGAGCTACCCGAACGCCGAACCGCCATCGGAACCGGGAACCGGGAACCAGGGGGTCCCCGACGAACCGACGGCGCTGGAAAAGTTGGCCGCGAGTAATGGCCGCAATTCGACGAACAGTGACTCGATCGATTACCCCGCTCTCGAGGCTCCCGAAGCCGTTCGATCGGCCCTCGATCGCGAGGTCCTCTGTCTCGGCGTCGATCGCCTCGATTACACGAAGGGAATCCCGGCGAGGATCGAGGCGATCGAGCGGACCCTCGAACGCTGGCCCGAGTTGCGCGGTTCCCTCGTCCTCGTCCAGACCGCAACCCCCAGTCGGACGAACATCCCGGCGTACGCCGAGCACGGCGAGCGGGTCCGCGACGCGGTCGATCGTGTCAACGATCGATTCCGGACCGATGAGTGGGAACCGATCGTCTACACGGAGACCTACATTCCGCGCCCCACACTCTGTACACTCTATCGACGGGCGGACATCATGCTCGTCACCTCACACAGCGACGGTATGAACCTCGTAGCGAAGGAATTCGTCGCCTCGAGCGTCGACGACGCCGGCGCGCTCTGTCTGAGCGACCAAACCGGTGCGGCAGAACAGCTCGGCGACCTCGCCTACACCGTCGACCCCGACGATCCGGACGCCATCGCGTCGACGATAGACGAGGTGCTGTCTGCTACCAGTGAGGAACGACGACACCGGATGCAAACGCTCAGAGAGCGCGTGCACCGACAGGACATCGACTGGTGGATGGATCAGCAGTTCGAAGCGCTCGGTCGCGTCGGCTCGGAGCGACGACTGCCACCGACGGGACTGTCCGTCGCCGACCGCCGATGACCGCGCTACCGTGACGTCGAACGAGCCAATGCCCGGTTCCAGCGGCGACGAATCAGTGCCGGCACCGTTCGACGAGCACGTCGAGACGGTCGAGCGCCGCATCCGTCGATCCCGCCACGTCCTTTGCTGTCTAGATTTCGATGGGACGCTGGCACCGATCGTCTCCGATCCGGACGCGGCCAGAATCCTCCAGCCGAACCGACAGGCACTGGAGCGACTCGTCAACAATCCCGCCGTCACCGTCGCCATCGTGAGCGGGCGCGGCCTCGACGATCTCGGCGACCGCATCGAAGCCACCGTCCGACTCGCGGGCAATCACGGACTGGAGATAATCCGACCGATAGAGACTGTCGAAGGAACCGAACTGAAGCGGGCGATCCACCCGATCGCCGCCAGTGCGAGCGGGGCTATCGCGACCTGCTGTGGCATCCTCTCGGCGATCCTTGATCCGATTCCGAATGCGCGCGTCGAACACAAACGACTCACCGGGACAGTCCACTATCGAGACGTGCCAGAACCGGCGCGGCCTATTGTCATCTCACACGTACGTGAGATCGTGGAGCGTCTCGGTGGACGCAGCCTCTCCGTGTCGACAGGGAAGTCGATCGTCGAGTTTGGGCCGGCGTTCGACTGGGGCAAAGGTGGCGCTATCGAGCTGTTCCAGCGGGAGTGTCCCCGGGAAACGATGACCGTGTTCGCCGGTGACGACACCACCGACGAAGACGGGTTCGAGACGGTCGAGCCCGATGGAATCGGGGTCCTCGTCGGTTCCCCACGTGCCTCTCACGCGTCGCTACGGGTGGACGATCCGGAGTCGCTCGTGGACCTGCTCGACGTTCTCGACGAGGCTACAGATCGGACCGCGGACCGACTGACGGGCTGTGACCGACCGACCTCGGAGTGAGCCCACGCAGCAGAAGGGGTCTGGATCGGATGTATAGTCGGTAGGAGTCCACTCGACGCTCGTGGGTGCGTCGTCGGATCTCAAGCCGCGAGTGTGATCGATGCAGTGACTCACCGT
>SLIS01000054.1 GCA_007135505.1 Halovivax sp. | reverse complement strand
GTCTTCGTCGTCGACGGCGTCGTCATCGTCTGCCGGTGCGTCGTCGTCAGTTTCGGCCGGGTCATCGACCGGGACGTCTTCGTGGTCTTCGACGACGAAGACGGTGGCGTCGTCGATGGTGACGTGTATCTCACCGTCCTCGTCCATGTCGTCGTGTTCGTCGCTTACGCTCCATGTGCCCGTGGCCGCCGCGCCGGCTGCGGCGAACCCCGAACACAGCATTATCACTGCGAGTGTTACGGCTATCAGTTTGTTAGCGCTCATGCCTCGACGAATAGCCTGGACGCCGGACCGGATAAAGCGGCCCAACGCTTCCACGGAGCAAGCCCTCATTTTGCATGAGAAGGTATAACAGGCCTTCGAACGGGGTTCTCGGACGACAGTTCGGCGCCGCTAGAAAAGCGCGATTACGTCCGACGTCGGGGAGTTACCGCCGTGTACCCGACCGAACGAATCCGAAATCGAGCGACTGGACCCGATCGGACGGCCTGAAACCGTCGATTCGGGGATGCCACGTTGCCCGAGAGTATCTTCGGAACCGGGTGTGACAACGGGTGGTTGCCCTCTGTACGCCGTGCGTTTCACCGGTAGTTTGATATCCGAGGATTCCTCGATCGGCGCGGACTCTGTCACTCCCCTATCAGTCTCTTTCCGGCCTGTCGGTCGCGCCACGGGTCCGATACGTGTGTGGTATACGTTCACAGGAGTGACCAAAACCTGTCATATCAATTTTACTGACAAAAACATCGGTCGTGAGGGACCGTCGTTGTCGGGTGCATGTTTTACTACGAGGTTCGTGGAAACCCGCCCCGTGACTGCCAGGGCAGTCGCGAGTCGAGCGACAGACGGCTGACCCCTGTCATCCCAACCGAATACACCAGCTATGACTGACGATCTACCAACTGACGATGATAGCACAGCCGAACAGTCGAACGACGGCGAATCCGGCGATCCGACACCCGATGATCGTCCGATCGGGTCGACCGACGACGCGACGAGCGACGCCGCGACCGACGGCGGGTCCGAGCGGACGGGAACGAGCGGCGACGACGCCGTCGACGAGGGGAGCAAGCACGACCAGCTGGACGAGGTTCGCGAAAACCCCGAGGGCGAGGAGCTGACGAGCGATCACGGGGTCAAGATCACGGACACCGACAACTCGCTCAAAGCAGGCGAGCGGGGGCCGACGATCATGGAGGACTTCCACTTCCGGGAGAAGATGACCCAGTTCGACCACGAGTCGATCCCGGAGCGGGTCGTCCACGCCCGCGGTACGGGCGCCCACGGTTACTTCCAGCCCTACGAGGATCCCGACCTCGGCGACGAGTACGACGATATCTCCGAACTGACGAAGGCCTCGGTCTTCCAGGATCCGGATCAAAAGACACCGGTGTTCACCCGGTTCTCGACGGTCGTCGGCTCGCGCGGGTCGTCGGACACCGTCCGGGACGTCCGCGGGTTCGCGACGAAGTTCTACACCGAGGACGGTAACTGGGACCTCGTCGGGAACAACATGCCCCCGTTCTTCATCCAGGACGCGATGGAGTTTCCCGACCTGGTTCACGCGATCAAACCCGAGCCCGACGACGGGATTCCGCAGGCCTCGGCGGCCCACGACACGTTCTGGGACTTCGCCTCACTGAAGCCCGAAATCACGCACATGCTCATGTGGGTGCTCTCGGGGCGAGCCCTGCCGCGGGCTTATCGCATGATGCAGGGCTTCGGCGTCCACACCTTCCGGCTGGTCAACGACGACGGCGAGTCGGTGTTCGTCAAGTTCCACTGGACGCCCGAGCTCGGCACGCACCAGCTCGTCTGGGACGAGACGACGAAGCTCTGGGGGAAGAGCTCCGATTTCAACCGGAAGGGACTGTACGACGTCATCGAGGAGGGGTACGACCCCGAGTGGGAACTGGGCATCCAGATCTTCGACGAGGAGCAGGCCGAGGCGTTCGACTTCGACGTCCTCGACCCGACGAAGATCGTGCCCGAGACCGAAGTCCCGGTGCGACCGATCGGGAAGATGGTCCTCAACGAGACGCCCGACAACTTCTTCGCCGAGGTCGAGCAGGTCGCGTTCCACCCCGGAAACGTCGTCCCCGGCATCGACTTTACGAACGATCCGCTGCTTCAGGGCCGGCTGTTCTCCTACCAGGACACCCAACTCAACCGCTTCGGCAGCGCCAACTGGGACGAGATCCCGATCAACCGACCGATCGCCGAGCGACACAACAACCAGCGCGCCGGCTTCATGCGCCAGGAGATCAACGAGGGGAAAGTCTCCTACAAGCCGAACTCGATCGGCGACGACGACCCACAGGAAGTCCCCGAGGCAGAGGGCGGCTACGAGCACTTCGCCGAGAAGGTAGCCGGGACGAAGATTCGCAACCGCAGCGACAGCTTCGAGGACCACTTCACGCAGGCGCGGCTGTTCTGGAACAGCATGTCCGAGCCGGAGAAAGACAACATCGTCGACGCCGCCCACTTCGAGCTCGGCAAGGTCGGGCGCATGGAAATCCGCGAGCGAATGGTCTACGACCTGTTCAACAACGTCGACCACGAGTTCGCCAAACGCGTCGCCGAAGGGATCGGCGTCGAACCGCCCGAAGCGCCCGGCGACGAGCTGCCGGACCACGACAGGGAGGATCCGTCACTGAGCATGGAAAACCGGACGCCGGACACGATCGAAACGCGCAAGATCGCGATGCTGGTGGACGACGGGTTCGACGACGAGCACGTCTCGACGCTCCGGTCGGCCCTCGAGGCGGAAGGCGCCCGGGTCAAGATCATCTCGAAAGTCCTCGGCGAGAAGTCGGGGGCCGACGGCGAGACGGTCGAAGCCGACACGCACCACGTCGCGGCGGCCTCCGTCTCGTTCGACGCGGTCGTCGTTCCCGGCGGGAGCGAGAGCGTCGACGCCATGCGAGAGCAGGGTGTTCCGAAGCACTTCGTCGCGGAGGCGTTCAAACACTACAAGCCGATCGCCGCCCTCGGCGATGGTGCGGCCCTGTTCGAGGACGTCGACCTGCCGGACACCGAGATCGCCGACGACGGCGAACTCGTCACCGACGCCGGCATCGTGACGTGTCGCAGCGACGACCTCGACGCGTTCGCCGAGGCGTTCGTCGACGCCATCGCCCAGCATCGACACTGGGACCGGGACCCAGCGGCGGTCCCGGCCTGACCGGACAGGGGCGAGGGTCGACGCCTCCGTCGAACCGACGCCGGGCGCTTTCGAACCGACGTCGCGGCGGTACCTCCTCCGCTCTGCGTCCTCGTGGTGTCTCCCTCCTCGTATTCGCTTCTAGCCCCCGTGTTGTCTGAACAGGGGGGCGACGTCGCCCGCTTCCAGATCTTCGGGCATGACGTCGCGGATCGATTCGTCCTCGCACGCGAGGTAAATCGCGCTGTTGATGACCCCGATGTGGCTGAACGCCTGCGGGAAGTTTCCGAGCAACGAGCCGTCGTCGGTGTGGATCATCTCGGCGTACATGCCGAGCGGCGAGGCGTAGTCGAGCAGGGATTCGAAGTACTCTCGGGCCTCCTCGGTTCGATCAGCGAGCACGAGTGCGTCGATCAACCAGCAACTACAGAGGACGAAGGCGCCGGACTCGCGCGGGCGTGCCGGGCTGTTGGCGAAGCGAACGACCAGTCCGTCCTCGGTCGTCAGTTCGTCGATGACGGCGTCGATGGTGCTCAGGACGCGCTCGTCGTCGGCGGGGAGGAAGTCGTACAGGGGGATGAGCAGCGCCGTCGCGTCGAGGGCGTCATCCGCGCCGAAGAACTGCAGGAAGGAACCTGCCTCCTCGTCGTAGCCACGCGTTTCGATCGCCTCGCGAATCTCCGCCCGTTCGTCCTCCCAGTGCTCGAGGGGCCCATCGCGATCGTACTCCTCGGCCAGTCGGAGCGCGCGGTCGAGTGCGACCCAGCACAGCAGTTTCGAGTGGACGAAGTGTTCGTGCAGGTCGCGAAACTCCCAGATCCCCTCGCCCTTTTCCGTCCAGTGGTCACAGACGTGGTCGGCGAGCGCGTGCACCGATTCCCAGTCCTCGTCGGTGAGTCCGTTCTCGTAGCGGATCGTCTCGTAGATGCCCTGGACGATCGTCCCGTAGATGTCGAGTTGCTTCTGCTCGGCGGCGGCGTTTCCGATCCGCACGGGCGTGGAGTCTCGATATCCCGAGAGATGATCCAGGACTTCCTCGTCTATCTCGGCGCCGCCGTGAAGGTCGTACAACGGCTGAATCTCCGCTGGGTCTTCGTGGCCGATGTCGCGAAACCACTCGAAGTACTGGTGGGCCTCGCGCTGCTGGCCGACCATGTGCAGCGCCTGGACGGTGAACTTCGCGTCGCGAATCCAGTTGTACCGGTAATCCCAGTTCAATTCGCCACCCAGTTCCTCGGGCAGCGAGGTGGTCGGGGCCGCCGGGATCGCGCCGGTTTCCTCGTGGATCAGGAGTTTGAGGACGAGCGCGGAGCGGGTGAGCACTTGCTGCCACTCGTCCTCGAACGAGAGGAGGTCGGCGCCGCCTTCCTTGCAGCCGTCGAGCCAGGTCCGCCAGTAGTCGATCGTCTCCTCGAGGATGGACTGGTAGTCCTCGGTGGAGCGGTAGTCGGGCGCACCGTACTGACAGCAGAACCAGCGAACGCTCTCGGTCTCCATCGAAAGCGTCTTCGTTGCCGTCGCGTCCGATTCGTCGACGCGGTCCAACTGGACGCCGTGGAGGTACAGCGCTTCGCGCTCGCGGTCGAGCTCGTCCGCGGACGCGTCGGGACGCTCAGCTGCCGATGTGTCGGTGTGTTCCTCGTCGTCCGTGGGCGTCCGCTCGTCTACGCCATCGTCGGTACCGTGGTCGTCGACCGCCCGGGCGACGAGATCGCCGTCGTCGGTACGGCCGAGCGTCGTCTCGGCGCGGCCGTAGTCGAAGCGCGGCGCGAACTCGACGGCCAGTTCCACACTTCCTTCGGGTACCTCGACCTTTCGGTAGAGCGATTGCTGGAACCGTTCGTCGGGCGCCTCGCCCTCTCTGACGGGCATGAAGTCGGTGACGACGGCGGTCCCCTCGTCGGTCTCGAACGTCGTCTGGAGGACGTTCGTCCCTTCGATATACGATTGCGTGCTCTCGTAGTCGTCCGTCGGTTCGATTCGGAACCGGCCGCCCTCGTCGTCATCCAGGATCGCGGTGAAGAGGCTCGGCGATTCGACGTGCGGAAACGGACACCAGTCGACGGAGCCGTTCTCGCCGACGAGCGCACACCGGTTGTCGTTGCCGATTGCACCGTAGGCGTCGATTGGGAGAAATTCGGCGGTCATGGAACGATCGGTGGGTCGAGCGGTGTACCACACCGACGGCCAAAAACGCCCGTATCGGGCGTCTGAACGGTCGTCGAATCGTGACCGTTGGACCCGTCGCCGTCGACGCGATCCTCGAGCCGTCATCGACGACCTGGACGGGATCGACGTGACCGACCATGCACACCCAGCCCGGTGAATTACGGTCGCCGTCGTCGAGAACGCAGGCGTGAGCACCGATCGAACGCGGTTGCCTGATCACCCGACCGGAGGTCGACGATGACCGCCCTCGGCTATCACGCCTCGCATGAACAGTTTCCGCCGAGCGAACTCGTAGAGCTGGTCGAGCGCGCCGACGAACGCGGATTCGAGCACGTACTCGCCTCGGATCACTTCCACCCCTGGAGCGAGCGCCAGGGCGAGTCGGGCCACGTCTGGGCCTGGCTGGGCGCGGCCATGGCACGCACCTCGATGACCTTCGGGACGGTCAACGCGCCGGGATACCGGTATCACCCCGCGATCATCGCCCAGGCGGCCGCGACCCTCCGCGAGATGTATCCGGAACGCCTCTGGTTCGCCGTCGGCAGCGGTCAGCTGTTGAACGAGGGGATCACGGGGACCGACTGGCCCGTCAAGGAGAAACGGAACGAACGCCTCGCCGAGTGCGCACGGATCATGCGTCGGCTCTGGGACGGCGAGGAGGTGACCCACCACGGCCACGTCACGGTCGAGCGGGCCACGCTGTGGACGCGTCCGGACACCCCGCCGCCAGTGGTCGGCGCGGCCCTCTCCGAGGAGACGGCGAGCTGGCTCGGCCAGAGCGACTGGGTCGACGGCATGATCACGCTCGGGACGCCCGACCACGAGGCCGACGCGGCCCGCGTCGAGGCGTTCCGGGAGCACGCCCCCGAGAAGGACGTCTACCTCAAGACCCAGCTCTCGTGGGACGAGGACGACGAGTCAGCCCTCGAGGGGGCCGTCGACCAGTGGCGGACGAACTGCGTCCCCGGGCCGGTCACCCAGCAGCTGCGGACACCCGAGGAGTTCGACGAACTGGGCGAGGAGATCCACGAGGAACACGTCGAGGAGAACGTCCGCGTCTCCGCGAGCCTCGACGACCACGTCGAGTGGATCGAACGCGATCTCGAGGTCGCCGATCGGGTCTACCTCCACAACGTCAACACCAACCAGGCCCCGTTCGTCGACGCGTTCGCCGAGGACGTGCTTCCGGCGTTCGAGTGACCTAGCGGGGAGCGTCGGCGGGAACGAGCCGCGTGCGACCGGCGATGCCGACCAGCCGTTCGCGGTCGACGCCCCGTTCGACCCCGCCGGCGATCAGCCCGCAACTCGACCATGTTTAAGCCACCCGTCGTTGGACGAGGCGTATGAGCGTCGAATACGACGACGTCGCGTTCGAGCGACTCGGCCACGCGAGCTTTCGGATCGAATCGGCGGACGGACGAATCTGCTACGTCGATCCCTGGAGCGAGGTCCTCGGGGAGAGCGAACCCCACGATGCGAGCGTGGTGTTCGTCACTCACGACGACTTCGATCACTACGATCCAGAGGCCATCGCCGCGGTGTCGACCGACGACACCGTCGTGGTTGCCTACGAGGGGGTCGACACCGACGATCTCGATGCCGGCGAGTCGATCCGATCGCTGGCGGCCGACGGCGAACTCGCGGTCGACGGTATCGACGTTCGGGCCGTGCCCGCGTACAACCGTCCGGACGGGGATCACGTAGACGACGACGGGAATCCGTTCCACGCCGAGGGAGAGGGCGTCGGGCTGGTGCTCTCCATCGACGGGACGACGGTGTTCGTCGTCGGCGATTCGGACGTCCTCGACGAACACGAGTCGATCTCAGCGGACGTCCTGATTCCACCGATCGGCGGCCACTACACGATGGATCGCCACGAGGCCGCAACGCTCACCGAGACGATCGATCCGGCCCTCGTCCTGCCGGTCCACTACGACACGTTCGAGGCGATCGAAACCGACGCCGAGGCGTTCGAGACGGACGTCGAGGCGGCCGGCCCGACCGTTCGGCTGTTCTGACCGGATCGGGGGTCACCCGTCGAGTTCGAGCTGTCGACCGAAGGCCCCGTGAAACGCCACCGCGTCGAGCGGTTCGCGGTTCTTCTTGCCACGTATCTCGCGATCGGGGTAGCCAAAGCCGAGTACGGCCGTGAGATCGTAGGCGTCGGGGACATCGAGTTGTTGCCGAATCGGGTCACGATCGGCCGTGAACAGGCACGACCCGACATCGTGCTCCCAGGCGACCAGTTGCATGTGCGTGGCCGCGCGGCCGGCGTCGAGCTCGTTGAACGAACGTGCCGGGTCCGTACAGATCGCGACCGCGAAGTCGGCGCCGGCGACCCAACCGGCCGTCGGCGACTCTTCGGCCAGCGCGGCGAGGGCCGCCTCCTCGTCGAGCAGGATGAATCGCCAGTGTTGGGTGTTCTTGCCGCTCGGGGCGAGCCGACCCGCCTCGAGGATCGACCGCTTCGTCCGATCGTCGACGGACTCGTCGGCGAATTCCCGGAGCTCGATGCGCGTTTCGATCGCCTCGGTGACGGTCATGGGTGATCGCTCACCGCCGAACGCAAAGAGCGTTGGCCGTAGCCGGGTATCGAGTGCGAAGCACGCCGGGCGATCGGATGCGGATGCCAGCGGCTCGCAGACGGCACCGCCTCGCTCGTCGTCGGGCCTGCGCTCGTCGTGGGCCTGAACCTCCAAGGCCGCCTGTTACCCGCCCTCCCGTGGAGTACTCGTCAGATGCCGATGACTGGACGCCACACCTGGGCGATACCCGAGGGGTACATCCCCGAAGCAAGCACCGGTCCGGAGCCGGAGATGGAGAGCCACGAGACGCTGTGCGTGCTGAACGCGAACGACGAGGCGGCGACCGTCGAGATCACGATCTACTTTTCGGATCGGGAGCCGGTCGGCCCGTACGAGGAGACCGTGCCGGCCCGCCGAACCAGCCACATTCGCTTCAACGACCTGGACGACCCGGAACCGATTCCGAAGGGCGAGGACTTCGCGAGCGTGATCGAGTCCGACGTTCCGGTCGTCTGTCAACACACCCGGCTCGACTCGCGCCAGGCCGAGAACGCGCTCCTCTCCACGATGGCCTACCCCGGTGAGTAATCGTGGTCGAGGAGACGGCGGACGAGCGTTCGGTGGACGATGAGCGAGGCAGTGACGAGGGGGGCGGTGACGGGCGCGACGGCGAGGAGTGGTCCAACTGGTCGGGAAGCGTCTCGTTCCGTCCGGATCGCATCGTCTCGCCCGACTCCGAGGCGGAGCTCCAGTCGTTGGTACGCGAGTGCGCCGACGCGGGCGAGACCGTCCGCGTCGTCGGGAGCGGTCACTCCTGGACGCCGGTGGTCGAGACGGACGACGTCCTCGTCTCGCTGGAGAACATGACGGGCGTCGTCTCGCACGATCCTGACGCCCGCGAGGCGACGATCCGCGCCGGGACGACGCTCGGCGAAGCCGGGACCGAGTTGCACGATCGGAACCTCGCGTTCCCCAACCTGGGAGACGTCTCGATGCAGACGGTCGCGGGCGCGTTCGGGACCGGCACGCACGGCACGGGTCAGGCGTTCGAGAACTTAGCCGGCTCGCTCGTGGGCGGCCGGATGGTGACCGGCACGGGCGAGATTCGGGAGTTTCGCGCCGAGACCGATCCCGCCCTCCTGCGGGCGGCACGGGTGTCGCTCGGGACGCTCGGCGTCTTTACCGAGGTCACCCTGGACCTCCAGCCCACGTACAAGCTCCAGCGCCGCGAGTACTGCACGTGCTGGGACGACTGTGCGGACCACATCCCCGCCCTCGTCGCGGAGAACCGGAACTTCGACTGCTACTGGTACCCGCGCTCGGACGAGGTCAAACTCCGCCTGCTCAACGCACCGGGCGGCGGCACGGACCACGCCGACCTGGCCGACGCCACGCAGGTCGAAAACCAGACCGGCTGGTGGCAGGAGATCATCCCCGAACACGACGACATCGGCCGCGAGTTCGACGAGATGGAGTACGCCGTGCCGATCGAGGACGGCCTCGAGTGCTTCCGCGAGGTTCGCGACGTCCGGGAGCGCTGGCGCGCCGACGTCGGCTGGCGCATGCTCGTCCGAACCGTCGCCGCCGACGACAGCTACCTCTCGACCGAGTACGACCGCGAGACGATGACCATCTCGTGCATCCAGAACGCCGAACTCGAGCACTGGCCGTACTTCGAGGACATCGAGCCGATCTTTCGCGCGTACGACGGCCGACCACACTGGGGGAAGAACCACACCTTGCGGGCGGCCGAACTCCGGGAACTGTATCCCGAGTGGGATCGATTCCAGGAGATTCGCCGCGAGCTCGATCCCGAGGGCGTGTTCATGACCGACTACCTGACCGAACTGCTCGAGGGTGATGAGGCGTGACCGACGAAGACGAATCGCCGGGGTCTGACACCGAGGCGGCGACCGACGGCGTAGTCGAGGAAACGGCGGAGCCGGACGGTGACGTACCGACCGACGGCGACGCCATCGGCGAGACGCGCTGGCGGTTCCCCGGCGGGTTCGTCCCGGTCGACAGTACGGGCCCGGAACCCGCCATGGTGAGTCACGACCGCCTCTGCGTGCTGAACGCCGGCGACTCGATGGCGAGCGTCGAACTCACGCTCTACTACGAGGGCGGCCGCGTGGCCGGTCCGTACCCGCTCACCGTGGCCGCAGCGCGGGTCCGGCACGTCCGGATCAACGACCTGATCGACCCCTACGCGCCGCCGCTCGGCGAGGCCTACGGCTGCGTCGTCGAGTCGACGGTCCCGGTCGTCGTCCAGGTGTCGCGACAGGACACGCGCCGGACCGAGAACGCCACCCTCTCGACGATCGCCTATCGGGAATGAGCGCCGGACCGACCCGCTCCGCGTTTCGAGAATGACCGGTGCACGTACCCGCTCGACGTCCCGGATCGTGGTCCTCTGTATGCTCGCGTTCTTGGCGACGATGGTCGCCCGGGTGGTCATCAGCCCGGTCGTCCCCGACCTCACCGGGGCGTTCGACGTCTCGACGGGAGCGATCGGGCTCGCGCTGTCGGGGATGTGGGCGGCGTACGCGATCGCGCAGTTTCCGTCGGGCATCCTCGCCGACCGACACGGCGAGCGAATCGTGGTCCTCGTCGCGATCGCGGGAACCGGCCTCTCGAGTCTCCTGCTCGCGCTCTCGCCCTCCTACGTCCCCTTTTTCGTCCTCGCGGTCGCCCTCGGCGCCGGCG
>SLIS01000444.1 GCA_007135505.1 Halovivax sp. | reverse complement strand
TATTCGCAGTCCGGTCATCAGACGCGACGCGTCTGATGGGCAATCAGAAATCATTGATTTCTGATGACGGCTTCGAACTCAAAAACACGAGTGGCCGATACGCGACACTCTGGCTCTCCAAAATCGGTAACATCAAACTCCGATACCACCGCACGATTCCGGATGAGACAGACATCAAGGAAGTCACGGTCAAGAAAGAGACGACCGGTGACTGGTTCGTCTCATTTGGCCTCGAAACCGACGACACTGACCTTCCCGAAATAGCCGCGTTGGACGAGTTAGATTCAAGCAACAGCGTGGGTATCGACCTCGGAATTTTCAATTACATCCACACTTCGGATGGGAAGAGTGTTGATTGGCTCGACCTCGAAGACGAGTACGAGCGACTCCGCCGCGAGCAACGCAAGCCCTCACGGAAGCAGAAAGGGTCGAACAACTACGAGAAACAGCGTCGGGAAGTGGCGAAGGTCAAGCGTCACACCCGTCGGAAGGTACTGGACTATCAGCACAAGATTACGACGTGGCTCGTCCGTGAGTACGACGCGGTGTTCGTTGAGGATCTAGAGGTGAAGGGGATGTTGGAACAGTCGCATAACGCTCGCAATAAGCAGGATGCGGCGTGGCGGCAATTCATCACCCTCCTTGACTATAAGGCAGAGTTGTACGGCACGCACGTCGTTCAGGTGGAAGCAGCAGGGACGACGAAGGAGTGTGCGTCGTGCGGTGTGGAAACTGCGAAGCCCATTTGGGTGCGAGAACACTCCTGTCCGGGTTGTGGGTTCGAGTGTGATCGTGATGCGAATGCAGCGATGAACGTCCTTCAACGCGGCTTTTCTGAGTTAGGGCTGGGATGGCCCGAAGATACGCCTGTGGAGACTGTGCTCCCTGCGGAGACCACTTCGGTGTCTGCAAAGCGCGTCATCGAAGCAGGAAGCCTCGGGGCTTGATCCCGAGGCGATTCACCCACACCGTCACGCGGGGAACGAAATCAGCCCGTCGTCCAACGAACGCAATCGTGTAACGAACGTACGAAACAGCGACTCACCTGACGCGACAAGTCACCCGACGACTCACCGGAGGAGTCGCTCACGTACGACACCGTTCGTGCTGTCAGTCCGGGCTGTCTCCGTGGTCGGCCAGTCGTGTCATCTCGGCGTCGATCTCGTCCACCGAGCCACGTAAGCGCTTGTTGGCCTCGGCGACGGCCGTCACCTCCGATGCGACCTTCTCGAACTGCTCCATCGTCCTGTCGGTCATCGTCGCGACTGCTTCGGTGCTTGCGGCCTGATCGTCGGTCGCGGTCGCGACCTCCTGGATCCCGACGTTCGCCTCCGCGATCGTCGACTCGATTCGCTCGAGGTTCGTCACCGTCTCCTCGACCAGCTCGACGCCGTCGGTGATCTCCGCATTGGCGGTCTCGAGACTCTCGACGGTCTCCTGGCTGTCCGACTGAATCTCAGAGACCATCCGTTCGATCGTCGCGGCCTCCTCCTGTGATTCCTCGGCGAGCGACTTGACTTCGTTCGCGACGACCGCGAAGCCGTCGCCTGCCTCACCGGCGGTGGCGGCCTCGATCGAGGCGTTCAACGCGAGCAGGTTCGTCTGATCGGCGATGTCGTTGATCACCTCGACCACCTCGTCGATCCGTTTGACGCCGTCCCGGAGCGCTTCGACGTCGGCTGTCACCTCGCCGGCCGCCGCGTCGACGCGTCGCATCTTGTCGATCGCCGCCTTCGCCGTCTCCGTCGTATCAGCCGCGACTGCTTCGGCCGCTTCGCTGGTTGCGCTCACCTCTTCGGCGTTCGACGCGATCTCTTCGACCGTCGCCGAGAGGCTCGAGACCTCCGTTGCCACCTCGCCCATGGCGTCGGACTGTTCGTCGGCGAGGTCACTGATCTCCCCGGCTCGCTCCTCGACGTCCGTCGACTGTGCTCTGAGTTCGGCAACCGAGTCCGAGACGTTCTCGGCGACCTCGTTTCGACGCTCGAGTTCGGCCTCGACGTCCGAGTAGGAATCGATGTACGTCTCCATCGTCACCTGCTGGTCGAGCGTCAGCAGTTTGAGCGCCGACAGGGCGTTGTCGACGATCTCGTCGATGGCGTCCTGGGCGGCCGAAAGCGGAACCATCGGTTCTCCGCCGTCGGCAGACGAGTCGTTCGGATCCGAAGCCGACGCCTCGAGTCCGTCCGACGCGTCATCACCGATCGCAGAGAGAATCCCGTCGTAGTAGACGACGTAGCTGCCGAGATAGTGTTTCGGCCCCACGTCGATCATATCGTGAACCTTGCCGATGCGGGCACGTCGATCGAAGTACTCCTGTCCGTACTCACCGCTGCCGAGGTCGAGGAAGTACTGTCGCTGAGTGCGCTTTAGCTTCGCTACCTGTTTCGACGACGACTCGAGGATCGACGCTGCCTTTGGAAACGACATCAGGTGGTCGTAGAAGTCCTCGACGAGGTCTCCGGCGATCCGTTCGAACAGCGGGGCCATCGACTCGAGTCGTTCGACGTCCGCATCGTCGAAGCGGGTGTACTCCTTTCGGTTCTCGATCTCTCGCCGGTCGATCCCGAGCGTGTCAGTGAGCGAGCGGCCGTCGATTTCCCGTCTATCCGAATCCGTGATTTTGTAGTCGAACGCCCCAGCGGTCATTGACCCTACGATTGCAGGGTT
>SLIS01000217.1 GCA_007135505.1 Halovivax sp. | reverse complement strand
TCCTCGCCGGCGACCAGCTCGTCGAGGTGATCGGGGTCATCCTCGATGCGGACGGCGACAGGGAATCCATCCGTAACGCCCACGAGGAGACGCTCACCACGCTCGAGCGCTACGGGTTCGGGTCCCGAATCGCGGAATGAGCCCCGAACACGTCGGATTGGACGGGTTCAGACGGGGCCGCCGAGATACTCGTGGACAAACAGGACGAATCCCAGTCCGACGACGAACAGCGCCATCCCCGCCGCATCGGGTAGTACCACGGCCCCCGAGATCCCCAGCGCACCGAGGACCGCGATCGCGACGCCCGCGAGGTAGAGTGCGATGGTTCCGAACGCGGTGTACTTGCCCGAAAGCGCATCCATATCCTGGTCGTAGGGTGGCACGAGTAAAAGGTCGAGTGTTCACGGCGACCGAACCGTCACCTGCATCGCGCTGCGTTCTCCGTTCCTTGGTCGTCACCAAACTCCGTTCGTCGGTCGTCTGCAAACTCCGTTCATCGATCGTCGACAAACTTCGTTCCTCGGTCGTCGGCAACCGCGACCGTACGACTGTTACCGACACCATTAATTCGACACGACCGGACCATCCGAAGTAGATGGTCTCTGAAGCCGCCCTTTCTCTCGATCTCGCTATTATTCTCCTGAGCGCGACGCTCGTCGGCTTCGCCGCGAAGCAATCCGGCCAGCCGACGATCATCGCGTACATCCTCACCGGCGTGCTACTGGGACCGGCCGTCCTCGGTCTCGTCGAGGTCAGCGAACTCACCGAAACGATGTCCGAACTCGGACTCGCGTTTTTGCTGTTCTTGCTCGGCATCAAGATGCGGCTGGACGAGATCCGTCACATCCTCGTTCCGATCGTCAAGATCTCGATTCCGCAGATGGCGGCGGTGGCGCTGGTCGGCATCGGCGTGTCTCTGGCACTCGGGTTCGGGCTCACCGCGGCGATAATCATCGGTCTCGCGGTGATGTACAGCTCGACCGCCGTGGTTATCAAGATGCTAACCGACAAGGACGAGGCAACCTCGTTGCACGGCAAGATCGACGTCGGTATCCTGCTGATGCAGGACATCGTCGTCGTCATCATTCTGGCCGTCCTGGCTGCCGGCCAACCGGACGATCTAACGGAGGTAGCGACGACGTTGGCCGTCGTCCTCGTCCTGGTCGCGGCGATCACGATCGTGGCGATCGCCGCCTCGAAGTACCTCCTGCCTACCGTATTTCGACGAATCGCGGACAACAAGGACGTGTTCTTCCTCGTCGCGATCTCGTGGGCGTTTCTCTTCGTCCTCGTCTCCGACCAGATCAACGTCCTCCTCGCCCCGCTGGGCATCGAAGCGTACCTCTCGATCGAGATGGGGGCGTTCCTCGCCGGGCTGGCGATCGCCCAGCTTCCCTACAGCAAGGAGTTGCAAGACCGCGTCAACCCGATAACCGACCTGTTCGTGATGATCTTCTTCGTCTCGGTCGCGCTCGATCTCCAGGCGAGTGAACTGCTCTTCTACTGGCAGGAGGCAGTGCTCGCCGCGCTCGTGTTGATGCCCGCGAAGTTCATCATCTTCTTCGCACTCGTACGGTGGCAGGGCTTTAGCATCGAAACGACTTTTCTGGGGAGCGTCGGGATGATCCAGATCAGCGAGTTCGGGATCATCGTCGGCGTCTCCGCGCTGGCAGGCGGGTTCATCGACGTCGAGGTGCTCGGCTTTCTGACGCTGCTCGCGCTGCTCACGATGGGGGTATCGGTGTACTTCATCGAGTTCAACCACCGGCTCTACGAGCGACTCGAGCCGTTCCTCGCTCGCTGGGACACGGGGGCCGCGTTCACCGGTGGGAAACGCGAATACGTCGATCACGCGGTGGTCATCGGCTACGACGAAGTGACCAGGCTCGCTCTCGGCACGATCGCCGACCGGTACGAAGACGTCGTCGTCGTCGATCGATCGGTCGAGCACATCGATGCGCTCGACGACGAGGGATACGACGCAGTCTATGGTGACTTCAACAATGCCACGATCAGAAAGGACGTCGCGTTGAAACGAGCGGCGTTCGTCCTGTCTTCGTCCGTGCAAACCGAGGTCAACAAGGCCCTGCTACGGGAGGTACGCGAGGACGCGACGGTATTCGTCGAAGCCGAACGGACCGAGGACGCGCGGGAACTCTACGCACGGGGCGCTCACTGCGTCATTACCAGCGCAGAGCTCGCAGGAGAGCGGCTCTCGTCGTACCTCGAGACGTACCTGGAAGACGAAGGGGCGTTCGAACGGACGATCGAAGCGGACCTCCAACTGCTACGGTCGACGGATCCGTTCCCCGAGATTCCCGACGATCCGCGAGGTGAACTCGATGACTGAGTTGCTGACCGCCGTGGCGATCATCTTCATCGTCGCCGGGCCGTTCCTGCTCGCCGGAAACCGACTCGCGTTGCCCACCGTTCCGTTGTTGATCATCGCGGGCATCATCGCCGGATTGTTCATCGACGAGGCACAGCTCCTCGAACTCGCCCAGTACGGGATCGCGCTGCTCGTCTTCACGTTCGGCGTTCGAATTCAATTTTCGACCGTCCGGACGGTACTCGTCGACAGCGAACTCGCCGCTCTCGGACAGGTCCTCGTCGTCGGCTCACTCGGCGTCGGCTTCGGGCTTGTCCTCGGTGTGCCCGCCGGTGAAGCGCT
>SLIS01000387.1 GCA_007135505.1 Halovivax sp. | reverse complement strand
CGAACGAGGTGACCCCTGGTGAACCCGCGAGAAGCGGTTCAGTCGCTCGGGAGTCGACTCTATCGACAGGTTGGCAGCGCCACGCGGACGGTACAGTCGATCCGTCCCCTGAACGCGGACCTCCTCGAGAACGAAACGAATTATCTGGTCGTCGTCGACACCCCCGGCGTCGAGTCGACGGACCTCGACATTCGCTACCTCGACGGGAGTATCTCGGTCTCGATCGAACGTACTCGGGCCGATCCCGTCGGATTCGAACCGCGATTTACGGGCCGAGCGACCGAGCTCACGGGATCCGTCTCGTTGCCGGACGACGCCGTGGTCGACGCCGAGGCCGCGGAGGCCAGACTAACCGACGTCGGTACAGTCCGGATCGAACTCCCGAAGGAATCACCGAGCGAGTCCGAAGAGACGCCCGGCGAGGAGATTCCCATCAACGACTGAGACGACGCTCTGTCTCTCAGTTGGTCGGTTCGATTGCCATGCCTGGCGTAATATCGAACGCTTCGTCGCCGTCGAACCGACCCGGATCGAACGCGTCGATCCCGCCACCCTCGAGGAGCTGTTCTGCGAGCCGGTCGCCGATGGCCGGTGCTCGCATGAAGCCGTGCCCCTGGAATCCGGTCGCGAGATAGACGTCCGCCGCTATCTCCCCGACCAGTGGGTCGCCGTCCGGCGTCGCGGTGCACAGCCCGGCCCAGGCGCGATCGACGGCGGGATCGAGGTCCGGGAACCGGTGGGTCACCCTCTCCAGGACTGACTCGGCGAAGCCGGGGGAGGCGTCGCGATCCCAGTCGGTCGGATCGGCCTCGACTCGCTCCGTCCCGTTACCGGCGAGCAGGCCGTCGGGGTGTGGTCTGACGTACGTCTCCGCCGTCGCGTCGAAACACATCGGTTCCGGATAGCTCCCATCCGCGACGAGCGCCTGCACCCGGTACGGTTTCATCGGAATGGCGATTCCGACGTCGGCGAGCAGCGCCTTCGAGTGAGCGCCGGCGGTGACGACGAGCGCATCGAAGGTCGCCGTCTCGCCCGTCTCCCGAATCCGGACGCCGGGCGGATCGATCGTGAGGTCGACCGGCGTCTCGTCACGAAGCGTGGCGCCGGCGCCGTTCGCAGCGCCAGCCAGGCACGCCGTGTATCGACCTGGATCCGTGTGTCCGGCGCCGCCAGCGACGCCCGCGGCGGCGACGTCGTCGGTCCGGAGTGAGTCGAATCGATCCGCGAGCGCCGCACCGTCCATCTCGACGGCGACGATCCCCTGTTCTTGCATTCGCTCGACGTTCGAGCGGATCTCGGCTGCGGTATCGTCGTCGCCCTCGCGGGCGAGCCAGACGTACGGGCACTCGACGAACGGGAACGTGTCGTCCCCGGCGAGCTGGCGGAACCGTTCGATCGACTCCCGACCCAACTCGGCGTCTAGCTCGTCGGCGAAGGCGTCGTAACAGACGCCTGCGGCCCGTCCACTCGAGCCGCTCCCGACGGGTCCACGGTCGAAGAGCGTCACGTCGGCGCCGCGTCGGGCGAGGTCGTAGGCGCAGGTCGCGCCGACCGCCCCGCCTCCGACGACGGCGACGGACACACCCGCCCCGGTTTCGGTGAACGCGTCGGCGCCGATTGCGGCCTCGTCGAGCGGCGATTCCGCCGTCATCGGTGTGTCCGCTGCCAGCAATCGGCGAGCGGTCGGTCGGCTAGCCACTCGAGTAACGCCTCGAGTTCGTCACGACCTGCCTCGAAGAGCTGTGCGCCCTTCTCGGGTGCGGCTTGCGTCGGCTTCCCGACGGCCCCGCTCTCGGTGAAATCGATCGTATCGAAGCCGATCTGTGCTCCGTGGACCGTCCGACCCCAGCCCTCCGAGCCGTTCGCTTCGGCGTCGTCGAGCCCGTTCGGTTCGACGAGTTCCTCGTGGAGGTGCCAGATGAGACTCGATTCGGCGGCGTCGGCGTGCCCGCCGACCTCGTCGAATAGTTCGTCGGCGAGGTCCTCGACGGCGTCCCACCAGTTCCACGTGGGGGCGTACGCGGTTTCGCTCGCGCGAAGTCCCCTGGCCGCTCGGCCCAGCGCACCGACGTTGCCACCGTGTCCGTTGACGACGACGACCTTCCTGATCCCGTGTTCGGCGAGACTCTCGATCGTCTCCCGGACGTAGCTGGCGAACGTCTCCTCGGAAACGGTGAGCGAACCGTCGAACTGCATGTGGTGTGGGCTGACACCGACCGGAACCGTCGGTCCCACGATCGTGTCCTCGCGATCGGCCACCGAGTGCGCGAACGCCTCCGCTGCGAGGTGATCCATTCCGAGGGGCAGTGCGGGCCCGTGTTGTTCGGTGCTCCCGGTGGGGAGGACCGCGACCGTCGCCGTCTCCAGCGCGTCGGCCGAAGCCTCCGTCGTCAGGGTAGCGAGTTTCGGCATACCCCTTCCTCGGTGGGGCACCTACTTACGTGTGGGTGGTTCCGGCCATTCGCTATCGCCATCCACGCGACGGTCGTCCCGGTCTCGATGTACGAAGAACGTTTGGCCGGCGTCACCCAAAGAACGCGTCGAGCCCACGGGCCGGGTAGCCGATCACGGACGACACGCCGACCGATCGAAGCCGCTCGACGCGAGATCGGACCGACGACTCGGTGCCGGCGAGCGTGTACTCGGCCGTCGCGTCGAGCAGCGTCTCGCGG
>SLIS01000310.1 GCA_007135505.1 Halovivax sp. | reverse complement strand
CGCCCCCGATCCCGAACTCTCCCGCGAGGAGATGGAGACGCTCCAGCACGAGATCGCTCGAAGCGCCGTCTTCGAGGACGATCTCGGGTTCGATCCGACCACGCTCGATGACCCGCTAACGCGATCGACGGTCGAGACCGTCGCGAGCGACGGTGAGGGGGCTGATCCCGTCGACGAGAGTCGTCCCCTCGTCGCCGGCGTCGACCAGTCGTTCCTCCTCGCGTTGGATCGCGCACTGAGCGCCATCGTCGTGCTGCAGCGGACGGGATCGTCGTGGACGGTCGTCGAACGCGTCCACGCCGTCACACCGCTCGAGATTCCGTACGTCCCCGGCCTGCTCTCGTTTCGCGAGGGCGGGGCGATCCTCGCCGCGGTCGCGGAGCTCTCGGTCGATCCCGACCTCTACTGCTTCGACGGGAGCGGTCGCATTCACTTCCGACAGGCCGGCATCGCGACCCACATCGGGGTCGTCCTCGACCGACCGAGTATCGGCGTCGCGAAGAGCCTCCTCTGTGGCGACCCCGTCGCCTCGACCGAGGGACTCGCGGCCGGTGATCGAGTGGCGATCGAGGCGAACGCGGACGTCGACGCGCCCGACGGCACAACGATCGGATACGCCGTCCAGACGAAGCAGTACGACTCACCGAATCGCTACGTCAATCCGCTGTACGTGAGCCCCGGCCATCGCGTTGGCGCCACGACGGCAGCCGACATCGTGGATTCGCTCGTGGCGGGGTACAAACTCCCCGAACCGACCCGGCTCGCCGACGCCCACGCGGACGACGTGAAAGCGCGGTACCGGTGAGGAGCGGGCAGACCAAGTCGGCCGGTCGAACCGTCGGTCGGTGCAGCACTCGAGTGTTATCGGTGAGAAAACCGGCGGGACTTACGTATCGTCGCGTAAACCAGTCAGGTATGACCAGTGCTGTGGACGTCGACACCCGGAGGAGCGACGAGGGCGGCCGAGCGGACGGTGCCGGCCAGACCGGGCGAGTGAGTCAGGGATCCGCGTCGACTGCCGAACGGGCCGGGACCGACGACGATCGCCTCACGCGAAAGCGAAGCGTCCTGATCACCGGCTGTTCGTCCGGAATCGGGCGGGCGACGGCACTCGCCTTTCTCGCGGAGAACTGGTCCGTCGTCGCCACCTCGCGAACTCCCGCGGAGATCACGGGCCTCGCGGAGGCCGGCTGCGAGACGATGGCGCTCGACGTCACCGATCCGGACGGGGTCGCGCGGGCCGTCGAGTACACCGTCGAGGAGACGGGCGCGATCGATTGCGTCGTCAACAACGCCGGCTACGCCCAGCTGGGGCCGCTCGAGGACGTCTCGACGGCCGAGTTGCAACGACAGTTCGACGTCAACATCTTCGGCCCACAGCGGCTCACGCGGGCCGCGTTGCCCCACATGCGGGCACAGGGTTCGGGACGGATCGTCAACGTCTCGAGTATCGTCGGTCGCGTCTCGGTGGCCGGGATGGGCGCCTACGCCGGTTCGAAGCACGCCCTCGAGGCGATGAGCGACGCGCTCCGGGCCGAGGTCGAGTCGCTCGACGTCGACGTCGTCGTAATCGAGCCGGGACCGGTCGAGAGTCAGTTCGACGAGCGCGTCGACGACGAACTCCCCGAGTCACGGACGCCCGACTACGAGGACGTCTACGCGATCATCGAGGACACGCAGCTGGTCGGTGGGAGCGGCCCACTGGCGATCGACCCGGCCGACGTCGCCGACGCGATCGTCCACGCCGCAACGTGTTCGGATCCGCCCGCGCGGTATCCGGTCGGTCCCGTCGCCCAGTACGGCTCCTACGCCAGGTTCCTCCCGGATCGGCTCCGCGACGCGCTGTACGGCGTGGTTCGAAGGTTCGTCTAACCCGCGACGAGCGACGAAACAACAGTGAGACCATGTTCGACGACCGAGACAGACACGCGACGACGCCCGCTCGCGAGGTCGCACTCTCCTGTTTGGCGGCCGGAATCCAGGCGACCCAGCCGACCGAACTCGTCGCCGAACACGTCACGCTCGACGGGGAGCGACTCGAAATCGACGATTCGGCCTACTATCTGTGCGAGTACGACCGGGTACTGGTCCTCGGCGGCGGAAAGGCCGCAGATGGACTGGCCACGGCGCTCGAAGGAGTGCTCGACGGATCCGTAGACGGCGGTATCGTCGTCACGACCGCGGACGACGCGGCGACGTCTCCGACCGGCACCGGCGAAGGCGGAATCGACGAGACCACCGGTGACGATGACACCGACGTCGGGCGAATCGAGATCGTACCCGGCAGCCACCCGATCCCGACCGAACGAAACGTCACGGCGACGCGGCGAATCCTACACCTGGCGGACGAAGCGGGGCCGGAGACGCTGGTACTCGCGGTCGTGACCGGCGGGGCGAGTGCGCTGTTGGCCGCGCCGGCGAACGGCCTCGACGTGGCCGCTCTCCAGGAGACGACCACGGCGCTGCTCGAATCGGGCGCCTCGATCGCGGAACTCAACGCCGTTCGAAAACACTGTTCCGCCATCAAAGGCGGTCGTCTCGCTGAACGGGTGGCTCCGGCGACGGTCATCACCCTCGCGATCAGCGACGTCGTCGGCGACGACCCGGCCGTCGTCGCTAGCGGACCGACGGTTCCAGATCCGACGAGCTACGGGGACGCACTCGCCGTCCTGG
>SLIS01000467.1 GCA_007135505.1 Halovivax sp. | reverse complement strand
CCCAGCAGACCTACGGGATTACCAGCGGGCCGTACCCGCTCGGGTCCTGTACGATGAAGTACAATCCGCCGTTCACGGAGGACGTCGCCGCTCTTCCCGGTGCCGCCGTGCATCCGGATCGCTCGACGAAATCGCTCCAGGGATCGCTCGAACTGCTCTACCGGCTCCAGGGGTACCTGGCTCGGATCGGCGGCATGGATGCCGTCACACTGCAGCCGCCTGCGGGTGCGGCCGGCGAGTTCGTCGGCATCCGCGTCGCCGCGGCCTACCACGAGCACAACGGAGAGGGCCACCGAGACGAGGTAATCGTTCCCGAGAGCGCCCACGGGACGAACTTCGCGACGGCGGCGCTCGGTGGCTACGACGTCGTCTCGCTGCCGAGCAACGAGAACGGTCGTGTCGATCTCGGGGCCCTCGAGGCGGCGCTCTCCGAGGACACGGCCGCGCTGATGCTTACGAACCCGAACACGCTCGGCCTCTTCGAGCGTGACATCGAGGAGATCGCCGAGATGGTCCACGACGTCGGCGGCCTGCTCTACTACGACGGAGCCAACCTGAACGCCCTCCTCGGGCGGGCACGCCCCGGCGACATGGGCTTCGATGTGATGCACTACAACGTTCACAAGACGTTCGCGACGCCACACGGGGGTGGCGGTCCAGGGGCCGGTCCCGTGGGCGTCGTCGAGGAGCTGACCCCCTTCCTGCCCGCACCGCGCGTCCGAGCGGCAGACGGCGGGGGGGACAACCCGGATCCAAAGACGGCCACAACCGGGCAACAGTACGAACTTTTCGACCCCGAGCACACAATAGGGAAGGTTCACGGCTTCCAGGGCAACTGGCTCGTGCTCGTGAAGGCGTTCGCCTATATCGCCCGTCTTGGCGACGAGGGGCTCACCGACGCCAGTGCGAAGGCCGTGTTGAACGCGAACTACCTGGGTAGCCAGATCGACTACGAGATCCCTTACGGACCCTTCCACCACGAGTTCGTGGCCAGCGCGGGGGAACAGGACGCCGCCGACGTCGCGAAGCGAATGTTAGATTACGGCGTGCACCCACCGACGACCAAGTGGCCGGAGATCGTCCCGGAGGCGCTGATGACTGAACCGACGGAGGTCGAGAGCAAGTCGACGCTCGACCAGCTTGCTGCCGCGTTCGACGCCGTCGCCGCGGAGGACGACGCGACGCTCGAGGCCGCTCCAGGCCGAACGACGGCCGGACGGATCGACCAGACCAGCGCAGCGAGGAATCCGCGACTCTCCTGGCAGGCGCTCGACGGGGAGTGACCGCTCGGTCGTCGGAATTCCGCCAGAGCTGGCCGAGGACCCGGTATCGATCGATGGGGTAGCAAGCGTTCGGGTCCGACAGCCGGTATCGGTACGATTTATTGGGACCGTCGAGAACGGTCGACTATGCACAAGCACATCGCACTGTTGTCGCGTGCCGAAGCCGTCTCTCACGAGACGTTCGTCGACCGATGGCAGGCAGCCGACCTCGCGAACGCAATCGACGGCGTCGTTCGCTACCACGAGGTGTTCCCGACGATGCCCGAACACGCCGAGTTCGACGGGCTCGCGGAGTTCTTCTTCGAGGACGAGTCGAGTTACGAGGCGGCAGTCAACGGTCGCGACAGTCTCGTCTCCGATCTGGGTGGTGAACTCGAGGCCGCGATCGGCGAAGAGCGCGGTATGGCCGGCGATCCGATCGTCCAGCGAGACGAGGTCGACGGCGATACCGACGAACGCTATAAACACTCGGCCTTTCTCGTCCGCAAGGATGACCTCTCACACGAGGAGTTCGTCGACCACTGGCAGCACAACCACACGCCGATCGCCCGCGAGATCACCGGCGTCGTGAAGTACGACACGATCGTCCCGACCGATCCCGACGGTCAGCCGTTCGACGGCGTCGCAGAGCTGTACTTCAACGATATCGACGACCTGTACGACGCCCTCGGTAGCGAGGGCTCGAGGGACTACGAGGCGGTCGGCGAGATGGCCGAGAAAGCCCGCGAGGACGTCGACAACTTCCTCGCGATCGACGAACGCCCGCGCTTTATCGGCCAGGAACACGTCCGCGCGGACGGGCGGTGATCGACGTGCCCGATTTCGACGCGCAGGTGCGCGAGGCCTATCCGGAACTCGACGAAATCGGCGATACGGACCTGCGCGAGCGGGTCGTCGAGGCCTGGGTGTTGGGCCTCGAACGCGGCGGCTGGGAACGTATCTCGGACATCCCCTACGCCTGGAACATTCACGAGGTGAGCAACGTCGAGCACGTCCGCGGGGTGACGAAGATCGCGATCGAGTCCGCCCGGCTCCAGCGGGAGTTCCACGGTGCGGAACCAGACCGCGACGTGATCGTCGCCGCCTGTCTCCTCCACGACGTCGGCAAGTGCTACGAGTACCCCGAGTTCGTCGACACCGAACTCCTAGACGAGCCGGACCCGACCTACGTGAGCGAGGAGGTGCCCCACTCGATCTCGGGCTACGCGCTCGCCCACGAGGTCGGCTGTCCACTTGCGGTCCAGCGGGCGATTCCGCACTTCCTCGGAGAGGTGCCGAAACGAACGCTCGAGGCGGAACTAGTCAAGAGCGCCAACGCGGCGTCGTCGAACGCGATCACGGAAGCGACGATGGGAATCACGCTGCAGGAGTGGGTCGAGGAGTACTCCCAGACGT
>SLIS01000225.1 GCA_007135505.1 Halovivax sp. | reverse complement strand
GGGGTCGTCGGCGACGAGCACGCGGTCGGCCCCGCGGGCGATCGCCTCCTCGGCGACGTCGTCGACGTCCTCGCCGATGACGAGCGCGACGAGCTCTTCGCCGGTCTTCTCGGCGAGTGTGGCGCCTTCCTCGAGCAGCTCCCAGGAGACGGCCATCACGTCGCCGGCGTGCTCCTCGATGAACACCCAGACGTCGGCGTACTCGCTCGTGTCGATGTCAGTCATGCGTCCACCTCCGCGATCGGTTCGAGCAGGTCCGTGACCTCCTCGACCACCTCGCCTCTTCGCTCGACGGGCTGAACGGTCTCCATCCCGCCGACGGCCGTCGGTGACACCTCGAGGCCGACTTCGTCCTCGATCCCGAGGTCCTCGGCGGTCAGCTGGACGGGTTCGAAGTCGTTCTCGGCGTAGATCTTTCGGTGCAGTCCCGCCGGGCGGGCCTCGAACTCGCCGTAAGCGACGGCGACGACGACCGGCATCTCGGCGGCGACGACCTCGTGGCCGCCCTCGACGGCCCGGGTCGCGATCAGCCGGTCGGTCTCCGGATCGGCTTCGAGCTCCTCGACGTAGGTCAGCTGCGCCCAGCCGTTGTGGGCGGCGATCCCGGGCGGGACCTGTCCCGTCGAGGAGTCGGTCGTCTCCTCGCCACAGACGACGACGTCGGCCTCGAGTTCCGCGGCGGCCCGGGCGAGCGTCAGGCTCGTTGGCCACGTGTCGCTGCCGGCGAACGCTCGATCGGTGATGAGCACCGCGTCGTCACAGCCCATCGCGACCGCCTCCTCGAGGACGGGCGTCGCCATCGGCGGCCCCATCGTGGTCGCGATTACGCGGGCGTCGACCTCGTCAGCGATCGAAAGCGCCGCCTCGAGCGCGTCCCGGTCGGGCGGGTTCATCACCGCCGGCGCGCTCGCTCGGTCCAGTCTGCCGGTGTCGGGGTCGATCCCGATCTCGTCGTCGTCAGGTACCTGCTTGACGCCGACGAGTATTGTCAAAGTCATCCGATCACCCACTGGGACGTACACCCCCCGCTCAAATCACTAATCGATACGATTCCCATCGGGTGAGAACAGATAGCGCGGTTCGAGGGGCCTACGAGCCGAGAGACGTCCAGGCTAGCGAGTCGACGCCGGCTTCAGACGGTCGTTCGCTCTTCGGCCTCGAGCAGTTCGTGGTACCGGTTGCGGATCGTCACTTCGGAGATGCTCGCCACTTCGCTGACCTCGTTCTGGGTGACCTTCTCGTTGGTGAGCAAGGCTGCGGCGTACACCGCGGCGGCGGCGAGACCCACCGGCGACTTGCCCGAGTGGATTCCCGCCTCCTTCGCCGTCTCGAGCAAGGCGCGGGCGCGCCGTTCGGTCTCATCAGAGAGCTCGAGTTCGCTCGCAAACCGCGGGACGTAGCTGGTGGGGTCGGCGGGCTCGATCTCGAGGCCGAGTTCGCGGGCCACGTACCGGTAGGTGCGGGCGATCTCGTCCTTTCCGACGCGGCTCACGGCAGCGATCTCGTCGAGGCTGCGGGGGGTGCCGGCCTGGCGGGCGGCGGCGTACAGCGACGAGGTCGCGACGCCTTCGATCGAGCGTCCGGGGAGGAGGTTCTCGTCGAGTGCCCGCCGGTAGATCACGCTCGCGGTTTCCCGGACGTTCTCCGGGAGGCCGAGCGCGGAGGCCATGCGGTCGATCTCGCCGAGAGCCTGCTTGAGATTGCGCTCTTTGCTGTCGCGCGTGCGGAATCGCTCGTTCCAGGTGCGAAGCCGCTGCATCTTCTGACGCTGGCGACTCGAGAGCGCCTTGCCGTAGGCGTCTCGGTCCTGCCAGCCGATGTTGGTCGACAGCCCCTGGTCGTGCATCATCTTCGTCGTGGGTGCGCCGACGCGGGATTTCTGGTTCTTCTCGGCGGCGTCGAACGCGCGCCACTCCGGGCCGCGGTCGATCTCACCTTCGTCGACAACCAGTCCACAATCCTCACAGACCGTCTCGGCGTGCTCGCTATCGGAGACGAGCTGGCCGCCACACTCCGGACAACTCGTTTGCTCGTCCGCGGGCCTCGTCGATTCGTCGGTCTCAGTCGCCTCTCGCTCACCGGTCCGAATCCGTATGGGGGAGTCTGTCATTGTGTCGTGTCGGATGTCACTGAAAACGCTCGGAAGTGAGCATGGTTACGGACGTAACTCACTTAAATACTTTGGTTGAATTACCAACTCAATTTTCGAAATCTGTGAGAGAATTTCCTCGGACGAGAACGATCGTCACCGGCCACCGGTATCGAAACCCTTACTCCCCCCAGACCGGTGTTCGAACGTATGAGCGACGACGCCGTCAGTCCCGAGGACGTCCGCCACGTCGCGGCGCTGGCACGGGTCGACCTCGACGAGGAGGAGGTCGACCGCTTTACCGACCAGTTCGCGGACATTCTCGCGTATTTCGAGACGCTCGATCAGGTGCCCGAAGTCGATCACGAAGCCGAGCTCGTGAACGTGATGCGCCCGGACGAGGTACGTGAACCCCTCGACACCGAGCGCGCACTTCAGAACGCACCGGAACACGAGGACGGCTACTTCAAAGGCCCGAACGTCTCCTGACCATGTCGACGAACGCATTCATCACGGAAGCCGAGATCGACGGTGTCGACGACGGTCCCCTCGCGGGACGGACCGTCGCGGTCAAGGACAACATCTCGACCGCTG
>SLIS01000442.1 GCA_007135505.1 Halovivax sp. | reverse complement strand
CCTGTTCAGCGACCGACTCGTCCTCAATCGGTCGTATCTGGTCGAGCGTGACGAACGAGACGAGTTCGACGAAGCGGTCGGTCGGGTCGAAGAGCGACACGACGACGTCATCGTCCGGTACACCGGCCCGTTCGCGCCGTATAGCTTCGTCGACGTCAAGATCGGGGCTCAGCAATGATCGTCGTCGACGATCTCCTGCTGCGACCGATCGTTAGCATCGCGCGCACGTTGCACGCGACGGCACTCAACGAACTCTACGACGTCGAGGCGATACAGGACGAACTCGCCGAGAACCGGCTCCTCTACGAACTCGACGAGCGATCGGCCGAGGAGTACGAGCAACGCCGCGAGGAACTCGAGGCGGAACTGGAGGTCGCGCGCGAAGTACACGAGTGGCTTTCGAGCGGACGCGTGGAGGTGAAAACGTGATGATAACTACTGGCGGCGAAAGTCTCGGGGACGGCCCTTCGTCCCCGAGTCACGAACGATTCGAGCGGCAAACAACGGTGACCCATTCATGACTGAATTCATTACAGAGCGATTGACTGACGCGGAATCAGCGGTCGACTCGCTCACCGACTCGATGACTGGTGACGGAGACGACGGACTATTCGGCAGCGACGAAGACGAATCCACCGACGGGCCAGTCGACTCGGTGATCGAAGACGTCAGGGCGATCGTGACGATCGTCCGTGAGGCCGAAGACATCCTCGAGTCGATCGACGTCTCCGAACTGCCGGAAGCGGTCGACGCGGAGCAGGTTCGTGAGGCGATCGAAGCTGGAGAGATTCCGGATGCACTGGCCGACGAGGAGGACGCGGACGTCGTGAAACTCCGGCAGGTCATCCGGGCGATCGATCTGGGGCGTGCACTGTCCGAGATGGATCTCACCTCGGTATGGCAGTCGAAGCGGGAGATCGACGACGCGACCGACGAGTTGGCCGACGAGGACGACGGGCTGCTCGAGGGGGACGACGATGACGACCTCGTCGAGACGGACCTCGACGAGATGACGGACGTCGCCGCGGAGGAATTGAAAGACGAGGTCGACATCGAAAGTGGTGATCTCGGCGCCTACCAGGAAGTTATCCAGCAGCAGGCGATCGAAGGAATCGACGCCTTTCGCGACGGGCTCTTGCAGGCCCACGGCAAGTTCGAACGGGTCGTCGAGGAGAATCGAGAGCGAATGCGCCAGCAGGATCGGTCACCGAATTCGCGCAATCCGACCGCCGTCTCGACGATCAGCTCCGGACGAACCGACGTCGCCTCGGTGCCGAATTACGCGACGATGCCCCGAACGGTTCGTCACTCGGACGCACCGACCCGGTCACACATCTACGGCGACCGATTCAGACGCGAACGCGAGAAGCGGGGGTACGACTGATGAGCGAATTCCAGCCCAGTCGCCAGCAGTCCGACCTGGCCGACGTTCTCGAGTTGCTACTGGAGAAGGGCGTCGTCATCAACGCCGACATCGCCGTCTCGATCGGTGACACGCAGTTGCTCGGCGTACAGGTCAGGGCGGCCATCGCCTCGTTCGAAACCGCCGCGAAGTACGGACTCGCGTTTCCCGAGGGAACGGACATGGAACGACTCGCCGCGGCGGTCGACGAGCCGGAACTGGCGGAGACCGATCGGCCACGGGTACCGATCGACGCCACGCGTGGGGTAAACATCACGCCCGGGCCACCCTTCCCAGGCGACGACAGTGGCGAGGGGGACACGTCGGGTGGTCCCGACGACGCCCAGTCGACGACGCTCGACGCGTTCGAACGGAACGAGGACGACGAACGGACCGCAACGGAGGACAGCGACCGATGACGACGATCGATATCGACGGCGAGTCGGCAGCGGACGGACTCATGACGCTCGTACTGACTGTCGTCGAGATTCTCGTCGAGGCACTCGAACGGGAGGCGATTCGGCGAATGGAGTCCGGCCGCCTCACGGACGAGGAAGTCGACCGTCTCGGCCGCCAGCTCGCAGCTATCGACGAACAGATTGACGGAATCAAATCCGACCAGGAAATCACCGACGACGTCGCGAACCTCCGTGGCGAACTCGACGGAATCGTCGACGACGCGATCCAGCGACTCGGCGACGTCGACGACGAGCGGGTACCCGACCGGTTCACCGGAGGGGGGCAGGAATGACCGATCAGCGAGCGAGCCCGGATACGTCGACGGCCGGACCCGACATCACGGACGGCCGGTACCTCTACTGCGTCGTCGATCTGGACGAGCCACCTCGCGAGACGTCGCTCGATATAGACGGCGTCGACGACGAACCCGTCTCGATAATCCGCGTCGGTGAGCAGGGGGCCGCTGATGCGAGCGACGACGGATCGATCGGTGCCGTCGTCCACGCGTGTGACGAGCTCTACGACGCGGCGGATCCACTCGTCGTGCGGCGGTGGCTCGTGCGCCACCAGCGGGTCGTCGACGAGGCGACGTCGCGGTTCGGCACGCCGGTCCCGTTCCAGTTCGACACGATCCTGAACGGCGGTGACGACGGCGTTCGGTCGTGGCTCCGTGATGAACGGGAATCGCTCCGCCACGCCCTCGAGACGCTCGCGGGAACGCAGGAGTACCGAATCGACGTGGTCCGGACCGAACCGATTCCAACTGCGACGATCGTCGACGATGACACCGAGCTGGCGACACTCGAGGCGGAGATCGAGTCGG
>SLIS01000478.1 GCA_007135505.1 Halovivax sp. | reverse complement strand
GTCACGAGCTGTTACTGGATCGGGAACAATCCCGCGCTGGCTGTCGATGCCGCTGCCCGCCGACTCCCGATGGTCGACGTCGAGGAACGCCGCGCCGCAGACGGCGGTCGTCCATCGACGATCCACCTTCGAACCGGGATCGGCACCACCGTCCTCCTGTTGACGATCCTGTTGACGGTCGTCCTCTGGCTGCTGATTACCTAACGCCGTTTCGCGTTCTCGAGGCGAGACTCGACCGACACTCGAATCGGTCGTCCGGTCGATGATGGTGAAAATCAATTAGCGGCCGGTAGCCAGACGATCTACTAAAATCAGTACCACGCCGTGACAATTCGGACAGTCAGCGATCCGCGACTCGAGACACCCGGCAGTGTCAGCGATTCTCCGAATGTTCATCGTGCTCGCTCGAGTCGGCGTCGACGATCGGTGAGTACGTTTCCGGGACCGCGATCGTCCGCTCGAGTGCAGATGTACGTAACGCGGGTTTCGATGCTGTGGCTTCGCGCCGGTAGCTGTCGCCGTCGTGATCCCCTCGGACGCCGCGTGGCGTCAGGTAGTTGCCGTCGACGTCGACGTTCGCGTCCTTACAGAGCCGTTTGAGCACTGATCGAGCGCCTTCGGTGGTGATCGCCGGGGGCGCAATCGCGTGTTCGCGGGCGAGCTCACTCGCCGTCGCATCCGCACACAGCGCGTCGATTTCGTCGTCGTCGTAGCCACGCTCTGCCAGCACGTTTTTGACTCGGCGAGCGATCGACGGTGCATGCCGGGTCGGAAACAGCGGCCAGTCGTTGGCCGGTGGATCGAAGACGACCCGGTACCGTCGTAGCGGCGTCCGAGCCGGGCCGGGCAGTGGCACATCCTCGAGTCGCTGGGATTTTCCCAGCACGCGAATCGTGCCCGTATAGAAGTCGACGTCCTCCCACGTCGCCCCGGTGCGGCGCTCGTCGTCGGGGACGCTAAACAGTTCGGAGCCCCGCACGCTCGAGTGGGCGAGCAACGAGACCATCGCGTACTCGCGCAAGCGATTACACCGCTCGTCGTGGTTGTCGGGTGCCGTCGATGCCGCAAGTGTGCGTTCTCGAAGGTAGCGCTCGAGTCGACGGCGCTGGGTCGCCGTCCAGTACTCGCGGCCCGGTCGATCGTCAGCGGTCGGCAGCGTGGCCGTAGCGTCGTCGGTCGCGGCCGGATTCGACTCGAGAATGCCGCCACGAACACACCACGAGAGAAACGCGCGGACAACCGCGTAGTAGGTGCCAGCAGTCGAGGCCGTGTACTCGCCGCGGTCGACTCGAGTGCGTAACTCAGTGGCGTAGGCGTGCATATGCTCGACGTCAAGAACGAACAGTGAGTGGACGTTGTGTTCGGCCTCGAGCCAGTCAGCCCAGCGTCGAAGGATCGATTCGGCGTTAGAAGCGTACGTGCCGGCCCCTCGCCCGTCGGGGTCGCCGACGGCCTTTCGCTGGAGGTACGCATCGACCGCGTCAACGACGGCGACGTCTGTCTCGGAGTCGGTCACGGTTCGATCACCCTGCCGTTCGGTCCGGTATCGACGCCGTGAATCATCTACTCGTACGATACTGGCCCAGCACCCTAAATCTGTGTTTCGGAACTGGGAGTCCGGAAAGAAACTGCTATTCAAATCGCTGGTGATCGAGGTGGACGGACTCCCTGTCGGCTCGGTAGCAATATGCCGTGGACCGCCGTTTTCCTGGCCAGCAGATTGTAGTTAGTAATACCAAAGTTAATGGACAAGATACAGACATTATTAATACCTATGTTGTTCGCTCTTGTGAAGGACATTGTTGGTGAATCAGAGAACAGTTCGAATGGGTTCTTTCAGAGTGTCTCGTCCGGATTTGCGTAGGATTTTCCGGCGAAGTTCGAAGAGTTTGAGATACGCGGTGAGATTCTTCGAGATGCCTCGATGGGGCGAGAGCCACCGTCGCGCCAGCGACGCGTGGCTCTCGCACGTATTCACGTGTGCGCCTCCATCAACGTACTCGCCTTCGCCGTGAATAACCGCTTCTCGCTGGTACGTTTCGTCCTTCTCTAATGGGTCGTAGGCACGAAATACGTCGGTATAGACTGTCAGCGACTCCTCCTCGTGGTTATCGAGGAGGAGTCGCACGGTTGATTCGTCGGCGGATTTCGACGGGATGACGTATCGCTGATCGCTACCGCGATCAACGAGGACAAACACAGGTGGCTTATGTCCGTCGTAGCTTCCACGTCCACGCTTTGATAGGCCACGCGAGCGCGACGGTCGGTCGCGCCCGCGGCCCTTCTTCCCGGCAGAGACGTAGAACTCGTCGAGCATTCTGGCGAAGCGCTCGACACGCCGATGAAGCGACCGATACGAGAGATCAAGTTCAGCGTCTAACTGGCGGATACTCGTGTTGAACCGGAGCAACGAGTAGAACGCGAACAACAGCTTCTCGAGGCCGATATTCGCGCACGCAAAGATCGTGCCGGTCCTGTCGCTGAACGTGCGTCCACAATTGTTACAGCGATACCGCTGATACTCTCGATAGCTGCCGTACTTGATCACCGATTCAGACTGGCAGCCGGGCACTGGAGGCCCTCGCGCCAGCGAACCTGCTCCAGCAGGTTCGCGGCGCTCGCCTCCGAACGAAACACTTCAATTGGAAACATAGTCGGGTGATGCTGACGCATCACCCTTGCCCGC
>SLIS01000117.1 GCA_007135505.1 Halovivax sp. | reverse complement strand
CTCCCGGAAGCGCTCCATGTCGATCGGGTCGCCAATAACTGGCGAGTGGTCCATCCGTTTATCGAGGCCGTAGACGATCGCGCCCTCGGGCGTGTGCAAGACCGGATTGATCGCGCCGATGATCGAGTGGGTGACGTTGACGAACTCGAGTTCGATCCCGTGGTCACCGAGCGTCATCGTCTCGCCCGGATCCATCGTGATCAGCTCGTTGTCCGCGCCGAACTTCTCTTCGTCTGCGAGTTCCTCCTCGACGAGGGCGTTCGTAAACGGCGTCGCGACGACGGGGGCGTCGTATCGGTGGGCGAGTTTCGAGATCGCGCCGATGTGATCCAGGTGGCCGTGGGTCGGCACGATCGCCCTGACCTCGCCGTCGAGATCGCTCATGACCCGGTCGTCGGGAATGGCTCCCATGTCGATCAGATCGAGGCTGTGCATCCCCTCCGTCTGGACGTTATCGTGAATCAGCACCTTCGAGAGGTTCAGACCCATGTCGAAGATGACCACGTCGTTGCCCGCCCGCACCGCAGTCATTTGCCGTCCGACTTCCTCGTAGCCGCCGATTGTCGCAATTTCGATTTCCATAGTGAAACGCCGATCATAGCGGTCAAACGCATGGTGAAAGCCCACAGGGGCACGTATAGAACGAAACCACACAGCAGACGGCAACCCATAGCGGGTCACGTCTCCCGTCGATCCGTCGCAAGTTCGTTCGCAACCACGTCGCGGACAGCGCGTGTTTCGGTTAGGTGAGCGGAATCGGCCCAGACGTATATACTCCCTGTTACGGGCCCGGATCGTGGACACGGCTGACGTCGCGCTGACTCGGACCTGCTCGTCACTGCGTTCGGCCGTGCGCGCTGGGACTTTCGGCGTTCAAATCTCCACGAGTCGCTTCTTCCACAACGTGTTTTCGCGACGCTACGCGTCGCTCAAGGGTGTTGTTGTGGAAGAAGCGTCCTGACGGAGATTTGAACTCCGGTCCCTGGCTCCGCAAGCCAAGAGGATAGTCCACTACCCTACCAGGACTCGATACTTGGTACCGTCGGTTCGGTTAAAGCCCTTTCGAAACGGGATCCCTGCCGTAGGGTGGTTTTCCCGCCCACGGATCGATCGAAGGCGTCGCTGGTCACACAGATAATATAAATTCAGTAACTGTAATGGCTATTTCACCCTTGGAAACGCCTTTGATAATAGGAGTGTAATAGGCGGGTATGCAACGACGAACGCTGCTCGCAGGTATCGGAAGTACCGTCACCGTATCCGCCATCGCAGGCTGTCTCGGCGACGGCGACGATCCCGACGACGGCGCTGGGGGCGAAGGCGGGTCGGCATCGCCGACGATCGAGACGGTCGCACAGACCGAAGTCGAGGACTCCAGCGACGGCGATCGAAACGTCGAGAGTTCGGCGACCGTCTCGGTCGAGGGAGACGCGATCGAGATCGAGGGCCAGCTCGAGGGGCCGACGCCCTGTCACGACGCCGTGGTCGCCGACGTGACGGTCGAGGACGGAACGGTCACGGTCTACGTCGAACTCGAGGAGGACGACGACGGGATGTGCGTCCAGCAGATCGCCGAAATCGAGTACGAGGCGACGGTCGTCGTCGAGGGTGACGAGCCGGAGCGGGTCGTGGTCATCCACACCGACCGGGTCGGCGAGGCGACGGCGGCCGACGTCGAACTGTAATCGAATCGCGTCGATCGGCCCGCGTGGAAACGGCCGTTCGTCGCTTGCATACTCCCCATCCCACGCCCCATCACTTCGAACAGCTGTAGCGAATATTCGCGAACACTAAACCCGCCTCCGGGGTGACATTCTCGTCGCGGAACACGCCGATTTGACAATACTTATGCGCGGTTGCGACCTGTTCCGGCATAGCATGAGCGAGATCGAGGGGATCTACGAGGATCTCGAGGCGGACGTCTCCCTCGAGGAGTTTCGGGAGGCCGTCGAGGCCAAAGTCGAGCAGATGGGTGGGCTCGCGGACGAGGAGACGGCCGCGATGCTCGTCGCCCACGAGGTCGGCGAGAGCGAGGTCAGTGGCATCGCGGACATCGAACCGGGAATGGAGCAAGTCAAGTTCGTCGCGAAGGTGACGAACGTCGGCGAGGTCAAGACGTTCGAGCGCGAGGGCGAGGACGAGGACGGCCGGGTGGTCAACGTCGACGTCGCCGACGAGACCGGCGCCGTCCGGATCGCCTTCTGGGACGAGCGAGCCGAAGCCGCCGTCGAGGAGCTCGAACCGGGTCAGGTGTTGCGGATCAAAGGCCGGCCGAAAGACGGCTACAGCGGCGTCGAGGTCAGCGTCGACGAGGCCCAGCCCGACGACGAGACCGAGATCGACGTCCAGCTGGCCGAGACGTACACCGTCGAGGGGCTCTCGCTCGGGCTCTCCGACGTCTCGCTGGTCGGTCAGGTGCTCGACACCGACTCGGTGCGCACCTTCGATCGTGACGACGGCTCCGAAGGCAAGGTCTCCCATCTCACCCTGGGCGACGAGACCGGCCGCGTGCGGGTGACGCTCTGGGACGAGCGCGCCGATCTGGCGACCGAGATGGAGCCCGGGACGACCGTCGAGGTCGTCGACGGCTACGTCCGCGAACGCGACGGCCAGCTCGAACTTCACGTGGGCAACCGCGGCACGGTCGAGGCGGTCGACGACGAGGTCGAGTACGTGCCAGACAGTACGCCGATCGAGGAGAT
>SLIS01000020.1 GCA_007135505.1 Halovivax sp. | reverse complement strand
CGATCGAGCACCGCTGCGACGAACGTGATGAGCACGAAGACCGGCAACGCCTTGACGAAGAACTCACGCAACGCGCTCCAGGCCTCTCGAGCGACAGCTTTCGGGTCTGGCCACTGGAGGAACGTCCGCCGATCGATCACCGTCGACGACTGGCGGGCCGCTGGGGGAGCGATCGCAGCGACGTAGACGAGCGTGGTCGCGGTGAGTACCAGCAGGTACGGCCCAACAAGCCATCCCATTCCGACGGCAGCGAAGACAGCAAGCGTCGCGGGGAACTGGTAGGAACACGCCGATCCGAACGAAATCGCCGAGATCGTCGTACACCGCGTGCAGTCCGAACACGACCGCGTGTTCACCACTGCGGGAACGTTGCAGCCAAAGCCCATCACGACACGGACGAGGTCACGTCCGGAGAGTCCGACCCGCCGCATCGTTGGATGCAACGAGACGGTCATCCTCGTCACTAGGCCAGTGTTCTTGTACACGCCAAGCACGACTGCGAAGATGAGCATCGTCGGGCCTGCCCAGACGAACAAAAACGGCCCCATCGAGAGCAGGCCATACTCGTTCGCCAACAGCGTCGCGAGCGGTTCCGGAAGTGTCGTCGCCCACGCGACCGCCGGCTCGAACGCTGCACCCACAAGCGGGTCAATCTCCTCTGCGAGGGTGTTCGCGAACCACACTGCGAGTGCTGCTGGGACGAGCAACAACAGTGCACTGATAACTGGACCGACGTACGGCCACTCGAAAACCGTCCGTGGTGGCTCGATTTGACCACCGACCTCTCGTCTGGCCCGCCCTGGGAATGGCCCCGGCTGCTCGAGTGCTCTTATGATCCGTGCATAGTCGTCAGTCGGCACTGCAGAGACGTCGGCATCGGCCGTCTTCGTTCCACCGTCAGCCATCGGCCGCTTGATGTCGCGTGCGTCGACGGGGACGATCGGCACGCCGAGATCAGCGCTCAACATCTCGAGTTCACGACGAGTTTCGCCGGTCGCTTCGACTTTGTCCCAGAACGTGACGGCGATCATTCCGAGCTGGTCCTCGACGAGCGGAAGGAGGTCATCGAGGTCACGGTCGACGTCTGTCGCCGGAACGACGAGCATGACCGTCTCGTCGTCGTCAAGCTGTGACAGTGCATCTCGAGTGGCCTCGGTGTCCGCATCCAACACGAGCCCTGGTGTATCCACGAACTCGTAGTTTTCGGTCGTGTATCGCTCGCTGCGAGTCGTCGTCCCGCGGAAGTTCCCACTCGTCGGCCGATCGCCCGTCAGCGACGAGACGAGTTCGGATTTGCCAACGCTCTCTTTTCCGACAACGACCACGGTTTCTCGAACTGTTCGGCAGTCGGTTTCGGTTCGCTGTTGTTTCGTTCCCATCTGATTAACAATCACACATATCCGGTTCGCAACACGACAGATCCTCGAGAAACATGTTCTGCTCACGATAGCTCTCAAGCGGGTCGGTGTCGACACCGAGACGGTCGCCGATTGTTTCTGCAATTACCGGGAACCGAGCTCTGAATTTGTAAATAAAGCAGAATTTGATCCCGTTGTGGGTGACGTCGGGACCGGCGAGAAACAGCCCGGGCATCGACGGTGATTCGTCTTGATCGGTCAACTGAACCACATCCTCCGTTCGTGGGAAGTAGCTGTCGACTGGTCCGAGGTTCGGCTCGAAACCGGTTGCAAGGAGTGGACGTGTTGGAACAGTGAACGTGTTGTCTGCCTTGTCGTTGAGTTCGTATCCATCAGCTGCTCGCGTGCGAACCTCGAAGCAGCCGTCCGCATCGCGGCGAATTTCCTCCACGACGGCCCCGCCTTCGACGAGCAGTCGGTCGGAACCGGCAACCGACTCGAGGCGCTCGAGGGTGTACGGTGACAGAACCTCACTCGGGTCGGGACCACGAGTGGCCCATGGCTCGCCACGGTCGAGAACCCGCACTCGACATCCGGTTTCGACGAGCGCAACGGCAGCGTCGATCCCACTTTCGTAGCCGCCGATAATCAGGAAGTCATCGGTACTACTCGTCGCAGCGTGGTCGGTCCACGAACGGACCTCGCTGGTGTGGACACACAGCTCAGTCCCCGGGAACACGTCTGTGCGGGGTTTCCCGAACTGTCCTCCAGCCCAAACGACGTACTCACACTGCACGGACCCCTCGCTGGTCTCGAGAACGAACCCACTGTCTGCTTCCGTCTCGAGTGCGCCACCACCGTCTACGGCGGAAGCGGTGTCGGCTTGGTCGTGATCTGATGCCGTGCCAGCCGCTTTTTCTCGAGGGTGGACTGCCGTCACATCGACACCAGTCTCAACTGGTAACTCATGGAAGTCGGCGACAGCCTCGAGATAGTCGGCGTACTCGTCGCCACTCGGCTGTTGCCGATTGAGCGTCACCGCTGGGGAGGTATCTGGCGTGATCGCATTCAGATCAGGTAGTCCAAAGCTGTTGCTCGGAAACGACGGCGTAATAAATCGCATCTCGTCAGGCCACTGGCGAAACGACGCCCCGATCTCGTCCCGTTCAAAGAGTTGTACCTCGAGGTCGAGCATCGACAGCGCGACCCCGGTTCCGATGCCGGCAGCGCCCGCACCGACGACTGCGACGTCTACGCGTTCAGGCACTGTCATCGTCCCTCAGTAGCGTAATCGTCAACCGAACCAGAGTGCTCGGTAGTCGGGGTGCGCTGACGACTCGGTGACGCAACT
>SLIS01000437.1 GCA_007135505.1 Halovivax sp. | reverse complement strand
TCACGATCCGGTTCACCTCGCGGGCGACGGCCTCGAGGTCGTCGATCGACGCCACGCCGGCGATGGAGTCAGCCTCCTCCCGATCGAGGTAGCGGTCGCCCTCCTCGTACTTCGTCGAGAACTCGACGATGGGCGCTTCGAGGTCGATGGGCTCCTCGGACCACGCGTCGAAGTCGAGGCCGTGGTCGGCCGGATCGGTTCGTCGCCTGAGACTCGAGCCCACGGGAACGCGGTTGCGAAAGATTATCTCGAGGGGGACGAGGTAGTTCTCACCGGCCTCGGCGTGGTAGGCCTCGTAGTCGTAATCGCGGCCCTCGTGTGGAAGCTCGGGAACCTGGGTGAGGTCGATCGCCATCTCCCACGGCGGACGGGAGGCCTCCTCGAGGGGGAGGACGTCGCCGTTTTCGACGACACCGCGGTAGTGAGTCGGGACGCCGGCCGCTTCGAGCAGTTCGAAGTTGAACGCCCCCATCGTACAGAGACTCGCCCCCTTATCGGGGATCTGATCGGGCATCTGTCCCCAGTCGAACACCGAGTAGGCGTCAGTGAAGACGAACGATCCGCGACCGAGGGCCGTCGCCGTTGCTTCCTCCTCGATTCGGAACTCCTTGACGCTCGTCACACGAAACACCTCGCCGGACGGCCGGCACGATCCATACTCGAGTTCCCGGTGCGATGGCTCAAGAAGGTTTCAGTATCGGCTCGGTCCGTGAGGACGATCGACGATCCTGTGAGCGTCCCTCACGCCGAACTTATCCGGCGCAGGGGTGTAGGGGCGTTCTCCGAGGTGAGCACTATCGACGAGACACTGCTCGGCCGGCTCGAGGTCAGTCGGGCCGAACTCGAGACGGTGGTCGACGGTCTCACGACGGTGACGCGGTACGACCTCGCGCTCGTGTTCATCCCGTTCGCGTTCGCGCTCGCGCTGGTCGGCGCCTACACGCAGGGTGGCACGCTCCTCACGGCGATCGTCCCACCGACGCTCGTCGCGATCTTCGTGATCGTCGACGTGTGTTACCTGAACCCGCCCGTCGAGGACGCTTCGGCGTAGCTGCCGCAACCGGCCGTCGAAGTATCCGAACCGCGCGTCGTAACCGAATGTGCTAGCCCGTCACCGACTCACCGGACCTTTTTCCGGCTGTGATCGAGAGCCGTAACCGTTGACGGTAACATTCGGCGGACGGCCCCGGAACCCTTTTACAGCGCACCTCCGTAACCGAATACAACATGGGACTGGGTTCGGATATGTACCGACAGCAGATCCTCGACCACTACAAGAACCCCCGAAACTACGGGGAACTCGAGGATCCCACCTTCACCCACGTCGGCGAGAACCCGATGTGTGGCGACGAGATTCGTATGGACGTCAAACTCGACGAGAGCGCCGAGACGATCGAGCAGGTCGCGTTCACCGGCGACGGCTGTGCGATCAGCCAGGCGTCGGCGAGCATGCTCTCGAGCGAGCTCCAGGGCAAGACCGTCGAGGAACTGCTCGAGATGGACCGCGACGACGTCGTCGACATGCTCGGCGTCGACATCTCCCCGATGCGCGTCAAGTGTGCCGTCCTGGCTGAAAAAGTCGCCCAGGACGGCGCGGAGATCTACCAGGGCGACCTCGAGAAGGACAAGACGACGACCGAAGACTAGCAGCCACCGGTTTCGTGTCGAGTCGGTTTCTGCGGTCGCACACCTCCTCCACGTCACCCCGGGGGAGCGGTCCCGGGTACTGCGATCGACGGCTCGGCGACTACCGACCCCCGTTTTCGCTGCCAGCCACAGGCTTACCCGTTCGGTTCTCCTGAAGCGGCCATGGTCGACACCGCGATCGGTTTCGTACTCGGCGCGGTCATCGGCGCGATCGCGACCGCTGCGGGCTCGTACGTGTTGTACTGGAAGCGCGAG
The DNA here is from genome assembly GCA_007135505.1 of Halovivax sp. Next base: position 810 of record SLIS01000437.1, on the reverse strand, counting down.
CGCGACGCGACCCGGCGGCTCCGGCGAGCGTTCGCCGAGGAAATCGAGTCCTACGCGTACGTCGACGAACTGGTCGTCGACGGCGGCTACGAACGCGTCACCGAACGCGTCGAAGCGCCAGTGATCTACGAATCCGCAGCCGGTGACCTCGGTCTGTTGACCGAAGCCGAGATCGGACGGCTGGTGGCGTTCTACAGCGCACTCACCTGGCTGCAGGGACTGGAAGATCCCGAGGACAAGAAAGACCGGATCGAGGCCGTCGTCGAGAAACGGGAGGCAGCGCTCGAGGCGCTCGAATGAGAAGACAGCAGCGTGGAGTCGTTACTCGGGTTTCAGCCCGGCTTCCTCGACGCGCATGACGGCTTCGCCGTCGGCGAGGTTCGGCGCGTCGACCAGACGGACGATCCGCTTGTCGCCTTTGGACTTGCGCAGGTAGATGCGGAACGTCGACTTGTGGCCGAGGATGTTGCCACCGATGGGTTTCGTCGGGTCGCCGAAGAAGGCGTCGGGGTTCGAGGTGACCTGGTTGGTGACGATGACGGCGGCGTTGTAGAGGTTGCCGACCTTGTCGATGTCGTGGAGGTGCTTGTTGAGCTTCTGCTGGCGGTTCGCGAGTTCGCCACGCCCGACGTACTCCGCACGGAAGTGTGCCGTAAGGGAGTCGACACAGAGCAGGCGAACGGGATACTCGGAGTCTTCGTGCTCGCCGGCGAGTTCCTTGGCTTTCTCCGCAAGCAACATCTGGTGGTTCGAGTTGAACGCCTTCGCGACGTGGATGTACTCGAGTATCGAGTCGACGAGTTCGTCGAG
>SLIS01000253.1 GCA_007135505.1 Halovivax sp. | reverse complement strand
GAACGTCGCCATCGGTAACGTCGCCCTCTACGGCGCGACCGGCGGCGAGTGTTACGTCAACGGCGTCGCCGGCGAGCGCTTCGCCGTCCGTAACTCCGGCGCGAAAGCCGTCGTCGAGGGCGTCGGCGACCACGGCTGTGAGTACATGACCGGCGGCGTCGTCGCCGTCCTCGGTGAGACCGGCAAGAACTTCGCCGCCGGAATGAGTGGCGGCGTCGCCTACGTCCTCGACGAGGACGGCGACTTCGCCGACCGCGCCAACACCGGCATGGTCACCCTCTACGACGACCTCGAGGACAAAGACGAGGCCATGCTCCGCCGGCTGGTCGAGAACCACGTCGCCTACACCGGCTCAGAGCGCGGGAAGGAGCTGCTCGAGGAGTGGGAGACCGCCCTCGAGTCGTTCGTCAAGGTCATGCCCGAGGCCTACGAGGAGGCCGTCGACGAGAACGGCCGCCACGATGTCCGCGAGGAACTGCCCGGAACGCCCGAGCAGAGCGCCGAGGTCGAAACCGCGAGCTTCGCCGCCGGCGACGACTAGTGGTTCGTCACGCCTGAACGAGAGAGTCGAACCGATGGCTGGCGTCCGGTTCGACTCACCTATCAACGCGTGACGGAGTACTAATCGAGCCGACCGCCTTCCTTTCTAGCCGCCTCGAGTAACGCCTCCCGGTCCCCGACGTCGAGTAAGTGTGAGCCACAGCTACAGTCTGAGGCACCGAAGTCAGCGACCGGCTCGCCCGGTAGCGTCGCCGCGAGCTCACACTCGAGGTCCTTACCGGAGAAGGTGACGGCCGACTCGAGGTTCGTCTCCGGGTGCCCGAGCAGGTAGTCGACGTGCCAGTGCCTCGTCTCGCGCTCGCCACGGGCGAGTTCGCGGTGTCGGTCCACCCGCGAGAAGCCGCCGGGACCGAACGCACTGCCGACGTAGGCGTACGTTCCCGCGGCGAACTCGAGGTCGCCGAGTGCGCCCACCTCGATGATCGCCGGGTGGGGAAGGGAGATCTCGAGGACGTAGGTACCACCAGTCGTCATATCGGAAATTCCCGAGGGAACCCTCACAACGGTTTCGGGTTCTGCGAATCAGGAGAGGTGAGGAACGGGCCGACCGATCGTGGTCAGTGTCGACTCGAGTCGTCCCGGTCTCGATCCTGGTCGTGAACGTGGCGGCGGTGGCTCATGTCGCCTTCCTGGGGCCTACTGGCCTGGTAGCCACCCTCCTCTCGCTGTCCGTGCGTTCGTCGCTGTCCCAGGCTGTGGTCGTCACGTCGTCCGCCCTGCTGGTTCTGTGGGTTGTACTCGGGGTGTTCGCGTCGACTCTGTTGTTCACGGTGGCCGCGTCGTCCTCGCTGTTCACCCTCCTGCGGGCGTTGTTCTCCGTGCTGGCTCTGTCTGTACTGCTCTCGTTGACCCTGCTGGCCGAACTGCCCCTGTTGCTGTCCGCCTCGTTGTTCTCGCTGTCCGTATTGCTCTCGCTGGTCCTGTTGGCCTTGTTCTCGTTGTTGACTCTGTTGACCGTACTCGTGTCTCCGCCCGGAACCGCCGTATCGCATGTGCTCCGGGGGTTGTTCTCCCCGTCCGTGTCGCTCCTGTTGTTGGCCGTGTTGCTCACGCTGACCACGCTGACCGTGCTGCCCTCGTTGCTGACCCTGTTGACTGTGCTGCCCTCGTTGCTGACCCTGTTGACTGTGCTGCCCTCGTTGCTGACCCTGTTGACTGTGCTGCCCTCGTTGCTGACCCTGTTGACTGTGCTGTCCCCGTTGCTGACCCTGTTGACTGTGCTGTCCCCGTTGCTGACCCTGTTGACTGTGCTGCCCTCGTTGCTGACCCTGTTGACTGTGCTGTCCCCGTTGCTGACCCTGTTGACTGTGCTGTCCCCGTTGCTGACCCTGCTGGCCAAATTGCCCCTGTTGGCCGTATTGCTCCTGTGGACCTCGTTGCTGTTCTTGTTGGCCACCGTACTCCTGTAGTCCCTGTTGACCGTACTGGCCCTGCTGGCTACGCTGGGGCTCTCGCTGACCACGTTGACCCTGCTGGTCGTACTGGCCACGCTGGCTCTGTTGGCCGTACTCGTGTCTCCGCCCGGAACCACCGTATCGCATGTGCTCCGGGGGTTGTTCACCCCGTCCGTGTCGCTCCTGTCGTTGGCCGTGTTGTTCACCCCGTCCGTGTCGCTCCTGTTGTTGGCCGTGTTGCTCACGCTGGCCACGCTGACCATGCTGCCCTCGTTGCTGGCCCTGCTGATGGGACTGATCCTGTTGGCCTCGCTGGCCAAACTGATCCTGCTGATCCCGTTGTTGGCCGAATTGTCCCTGTTGCTGTCCACCTCCCTGACCGTGCTGGGATCGTCCCTGCTGTTCCCATCGGCCCTGCTGTCCGTGTGGTCCCTGTCGGCCGTATTCGCCTTGTTGGCCGTACCGGTCGTGCTGTTCGCGTCGGTGCCCACCCTGGTCGCCTTGCCCTCGCTGGCCGTGTCGGCGGCCACCGCTCTCTCGAGGCTGGCCCGGTTCGGGTTCACCCTGCCACTCCGGTTCTTGCTCCCGACGGTCGCCACCGAACCCGCCCTGGAGCCAGCTTCGGCCGCTCGCGTGCTGGCCGCCTTCCAGACCGTACCATTCGTCTGCTCGACGCTCCTCACGGTCGCTGTGGTGTCTGTCGTTCATAGATATCACTCGAGTTCGCCGGCCGCTCACGACGGGAGCGGCAGGCACCGCCGTGGCAGGCT
>SLIS01000458.1 GCA_007135505.1 Halovivax sp. | reverse complement strand
GTCCGGGCGGCTCGGTGATCGGCAGGGCGTTCTTCCCGTCGGCGTACGGCCTGACGGCTCGCTCGTCGTCGTAGACTCCCTCGGACCGGAGTGCCTCGATCGCGATTTCCGTCCGGGCCTCGTCGACGACGGCGGCGAGCGGCCCAGCGGCGGCCGCCCGCTCGAGCGGTTCGGGCGTCCCTTCGCCAGCGTCGGTCATCTCGTGGTCTTCCGTGTCGTCGCCCATGGCTTCACTCGTCCCCGGGGAGGACGTGGAGACCCGCCCGGCTCTTCAGGACGGGGACGGTCTCGGCGTCGGGGTCGACGTAGTCGGGCCGAGCGATGGTCGTTGCCTCGTAGGTCTCGGGGTCGAGCACCTGGATCGAGTGTTCGTCCTCGACGGTGACGACGGTCGTCTCCTGGGCGTCCTCGCGGGTACCGAGCTTTCGAGCGTCGGGAGCGATGCCGTCCTCGTAGGACGCCTCGTACCGTTCGCCGCTCGTCAGGCGAACGCCCTTGAGGTTGCCGCGAGCGCTGCGGACGAGGACCGGTCCGTCATCGTCGTCCGCGAGGTCGACGACGTCGCCCGGGACGTACGGCGGCAGCCGGACCGCGAAGGTGACGCGATAGACCTCGTTACCGTCCTCGTCCTCGGTGACGAGGGTCTCGGAGTCCGAGACGGTGCCGCCGAACTCCTCGACCACCTTGTTCGCGATCTTCTTGCCGATCTTGTTCGTCGAGACCTTGACGTTCAGGCCCGCATCGACCTCGCCCATCTCGGTGACGAAGGCGTTCCGGTCGCCGGTGGCCTCCATCTCGGCGACCACCTCGTTCGCGATGGCTTTCGTCCGCTCTACCTCCTCGCTCGTCGGCGTGCGGTCCGCAGCCCGGAGCTGGACGACGCTCGCGTAGTAGTCGCCGGCGATGCGTCCACAGCGGGTGCACGTCCCGCGACCGATCGTCACGGGGACGACGACCTCTTCGGCGACCGGCTCGTCCCGGACGACGCCGGTGAAGTGACAGTGCATCCGGATCGTGTTCTGATCGACGTGCTCCGGTTCGACCTGCCAGGCGACGTCCTCGACGTCGACGTGGACCCCGAGGACCTCGCTCACGGCGTCGATCGCGACGTCGGTGTAGTCCTCGGCGTCGACGTCGACCCAGCGATTGCCGCGGTGGACGGCACCACACCGGGCACAGACGAGCACCTCGAGCTGGTCGGGGGCGTCGACGAACTCGAAGTCCTCGAAGTAACAGGACTCACAGAGGTCGACGGCAGCCGACGGTCGGAGGGGATCCGCCGCCGACTCCTCGGGCGGCCGATCCGGGACGGGATCCCCACACCGGGGACAGAACGCACGTGACTCGCTCATTGTCCGTCGTTGGGCGTGGATTCTGATAAACGACGCGTTCGCGCGGCTCTCGATGGACCGGATGAATCGCCCTGGAGCCAGTGACGGTGACGATCCGGATTGAACCGGTGACGGTCCGGAGTAGCCGTAACCACCGGCACCTCCATTCGAACGTCAGGAACTGGACAGTCCGGCTCGATTTCTCGAACCCGAAGCCGGCGTGGACACCGTCGTTGCACACGGACGTCAGACGTCATCCAGTCGAGTGGTTTCGAGGCGAAATGAAGGGGTTCGGTATGGCGAGCTCGACGGCCACAGATCACGCTACGGATGTCGGTTACCGACGGCCACTGCGGGAGTTCCGCTATGCACTCGGCTCACCGGCGCCCCTGTTCATTCGGCTCACGGGCACCACCCGATCATCCACAAGTCCTGCTCGATTGGACAACCACACCGACTGCCGTCATGCGAGAGGACTGTGCCTGGACCCATCTCGTCAGTACTCCTCAACTGTCCGCATCGCCCATAGTTGGACCTGGGCCGGAATTTGGCAACCGAGTAGCGGGTGGACGACTGGCCGACTCGTTCGCACGACTGCAGTCTGGTGGCTGGACGGGTTGGCGAAACCGACGGACGGTTCCGCGAGCGCGATTACCGGGCCAATTGACGGAACGACTGGCGGGACCGGTTGGGAAGTGTTGCTGTGGGAACTGTTGGTTGCAGAGACGTCCGGGACGAGCCGGCGGCCGTGGTTCCGATGAACCCGTCGCTTCCCCCGACTTTATCTCTCCCCGGTGCGTACCTTCGGACATGCAGTGGACCCCAGATTGGGGACTCAGGGCCCGGATGGCAGTGACGATGTTCCTGCTGTTCGCGCTGTACATCGTCTTCGCGGGTTCGATCACGGCCTACACCGGTGGCGGCCCACTGTTCTTCGTGGTGCTGTTCGGCGGCTTCTCGCTCGTCCAGTACTACTTCAGCGATACGCTGACACTGAAGAGCATGGGTGCGAAGACGGTCTCGGCCGAGGAGTATCCGGAGTTACACCGCTCGATCGAACGGCTCTCCCAGCAGGCCGACCTGCCGAAGCCGACGGTGGCCGTCGTCGACGAGGACGTCCCGAACGCCTTCGCGACCGGGCGAAACCAGTCCAACGCGGCCGTCGCGGTGACGACCGGCCTCCTCCGGACGCTCGATCGGGACGAACTCGACGGCGTCATCGCCCACGAACTCGCCCACGTGAAAAATCGCGACATGATGGTGATGACGTTCGCTTCGCTGCTGGCGACGATCGCCTTCATGTTCGTCCGCTGGGGCGCGTTCTTCGGCGGTCGGGGTCGAGGCGGCGGTCGCGGCGGCGGAGGGATCATGGTCGCCATCCTCATCTCGCTCGT
>SLIS01000065.1 GCA_007135505.1 Halovivax sp. | reverse complement strand
GCACCCCGTCGCCTGCGCCATCGCCGACGCGTTCGGCCCGGAGCCCGACGAACCCGACGAACGGACGACGGAGACTGGCATCCCGATCCGGACGAGCGATCCGGCGACCGACGGCGGCGTCGCCGAGGCGACCGATCGGGGGGCGGACGAGGGCGCGGAGCAGTCTCGGGTCACCGACTTCGACTCGTACGCGACGGGTGTCGGCGGCACCGTCGACGGCGAGGCGGTCCTCGTTGGCCACCCCGACCTGTTCGCCGAACGGGGCTGGTCGGTGTCCGACGACCTCGCCGCGGCCGTCGAATCCGAGCGCGAGTTCGGGCGACTGCCGGTGCTCGTGGGGCGCGATGGAGCCGCCGAGGGTCTCGTGGTCGTCGGCGACGAACCCCGCGAGGGCTGGGACGAGACGATCGAGGGCCTCGCCGACCGGGGCGTCGAGGTCGTGATCCTGACGGGCGACGACGAGGCGGCGGCGACCTTCTTCCGCGAATCCGACGGCGTCGAGGAGGTCTTCGCGGGCGTCCCGCCGGAGGGAAAGGCAGAGACCGTCCGCCGCCTGCGATCGCGCGGTCGGACCGCGATGGTCGGCGACGGGACGAACGACGCGCCGGCCCTGGCGAGCGCCGACCTCGGTATCGCCCTCGGCGGAGGAACCGCCCTCGCCGCCGACGCCGCCGACGTGGCCATCGTCGACGACGACCTGGCTACCCTGGAAACGGTCTTTTCCCTCTCGAACGCGGCCGGTCGCCGCGTGAAACAGAACATCGGCTGGGCGTTTTGCTACAACGCGATCGCGATCCCGATCGCCGTGGCGGGCCTACTCAACCCGCTCTTCGCGGCGGTCGCGATGGGGCTGTCGAGCGCGCTGGTGGTGACGAATTCGTCTCGGTCGCTCCTGAGCGAGGAGTCGTGATCAGCGGTTGAAGGTGCCGTCGTCGAATCTTCGACGAGCGTGGTTTCCGACTCGATCGCGTGGCCGTTCCTGAATCTCAGACCCTGCTTCTCCCATCATAGCGCGAGCGGTCGCTGGAGTCGGCGTGGGGCCCGCCGTACTGCCCGGCTGTGACCCCAGCGGTCGCTCTAGCCGTCTAACGATTGTCGATCTGTATCGCGGATCCGATTTCGAGCACCAGAACGGCGGCCGTCACCGGGAGGGTTCCCGGTCGGATAGCCAGATCAGCTACAGTGGCGTCGGCGCCTGGACCGCGGCGGCTGTCAGTGAGCCCGACGGGCATCCCTTCGACAGACAGCGTTCGCCAATGGCCGCGCAAATGTTCGCGACCGCTCACAAACGAGACCACGATACGCCGCCGCGAGAATTCGAACCGCCCTATCCGAGCCGAATCTGTCGACCGTCTTCGACCAAGTCGCCCTCCGCGATGGCGTGGTCGAGGACCGCCTCGACCTCGTCGTCCTCCAGGTCGTACGCGCCGGACGCGAGGGTTTCGACGTCGGTACGGGCCATGGGGAGTTCTCGATTCCGGAGCAGACGCAGCACCTTCCGGTACGCAGGCGGTGCCGAGGACTGCCGCGTTATTCCGGTGTTGCCGGTCGCTTGCGTCTCGGTGGCGGTGGACGCAGTGGATCCACCGGCCTCGGCGGCGTTGCTATCGGTTGTGACGCCGGTATCGCCGGGCTGGGTTTGCGCGCCGGAGCCGGACCGCTTTCGTGCCTGGGACGAGTCGGTGTGTGCGCCGCCTGCGCCGGTTCTGTTCCCGTTGACCGTCTCGTCGCGTACCGTCTCGTCACTCGCCTCGGGCTCGCTCGCTTCGGTTCCACCGATAGTGATCGCCCCGTCCGACGCGGCGTCCTCGCCACCCGTCCGAGTGTCGCCCGGGCGGCCGCCGGTCGGTTGCTCGCTCCCGCCCGACGGGGCCGCGCCGGCGCGTGCGAGCAGCGGTTCGATCAGTTCCGAAAGCGTCGACTGACAGGACTCACAGAGGACGACCCGCCGCTGTTCGGCCTCGTCGGGGTTCAGTTCCGGTGGAACGATCTCGAACGCCCCGAGAGCGTTCCCGTCACAGAAGTCACAGTTTCGTAGTTCTCGCATGACTGGCGATTACCATTCACCAACCAAAAAACCGACCATCGCCGATCGGGGCTCCGGGACAGATTTGTAGGTGGCCCGAAAACCGGGGGCTATGTTCGACGAGATCATGGAGAAGTTCGAGGGCTCACCGAGCCAGCAGGCCGTGATCCGCCTGCTCCTCGAACGTGGCTTCTCCGTCAACGACGAGGGGCGGGTCGTCTCCGGGGGCATCGAGATCCCGAACACGGGCATCGCCCGCGAGATCGACGTCGACCGGCGAGTCGTCGACTCGACGACGGACGTCATCCTCGCGGACGACGAACTCAGGCGGATCTTCCAGAACATCTCGCAGGTGCCGAGCCTGATGGACCTGGCGCCGGTGCTCGACCTCACCGTCCTCTCGATCGAGGTCGACGATCCCGACGCGACGGGGATCGTCGCGACGGTCTGTACGCTCGTCGCCGACCAGGGCGTCTCCATACGCCAGACGATCAGCGAGGACCCGGAGTTCACCGACGAACCCCGCCTCTACCTCGTGACCGATCAGGACATTCCGGGCGAACTCGTCACCCAGATTCGGGACCTGGCGTTCGTCCGCCGGATCGAGCTGCAGTGAGGTCTCCGCGGCGGCACGGCCGCCACGCGACCGCTAAAGAGCGACGACGGAACCGGCGGTACCGCTTCATATAGCAGCCGTTC
>SLIS01000161.1 GCA_007135505.1 Halovivax sp. | reverse complement strand
CTCCACCGCGCGTTCGACGGCGGCGCGATGGCCGGAAACGACGACCTGCACAAGCCGCTGCTCAACATCCAGCGGGCGGTCGGAAAGGTCGAACAGGCGGTCATCTCCCTTTCGGGCGTCGTCGAACAGGTTCGCGACGCCATCGTCGAGGGGACGACGGAGATCCGCGACGCGATCCACGAGAACATCCGGGCCCAGGCCGAGCTCAGGCTGATGGAACACATGATGGAGGTCCGGTCGGTCAAGCCCCAACTCGAGGCCGAACACGATCAGATCTCGGCCGAACGCGAGGAGCTCGCAGAGCAACTCGAGTCCATCGACGACCGCTACGGGCGCAAGCACGCCGAACTCGACGAGACGGCCAGCGAGCGGATCCGCGACCTCGGCTCGCACATCTTCGAGATCAACGAACGGGAGTTCGAAGAGGGAATCGAGACCACGTTCACGGAGCAAGTGACGAGCGCGTGGCACGTCCTCCAGGCACACAACGAGGACGTCCGGGACGACCGGGAAGAGCGACTCCACGAGACGACCGGCGAGGTCGTCCAGCGAATATCCGATTACCTGGATCGCCAGGAGGCGCTCCTCGAGACCATCGGCGACCACCACTTCGATCGGGCGGCGGTTCCGGTCGACGGCGACGACCCCGAACGGGTCCAGCTGCCCTACTACGTCGTCGAGTACGAGGTCGACGGGACCCGAAAGCGCACGCGCGTCGTGCCATCGGAACTCTCGCCCGGCGGGACCACCGAGTGGCGATCCGTCTCGCTGGCGCCGCTTTCGGGCGTCGAGGAGCTGCTCGCCGACGCGCCCGCCCCCGAGGCGACCGACGTCGACTCGTCGCTCTCGCGTGGGGACGTCCGGGCGGCCGCGTCCCGGTACGGCGCGTCGAAGTCGCTCGGCCCGTCCTACGAGGAGGCCGCGATGGCGGCGATGCCCGACGACGCGATTCCCGTTCGGACCGCCGGAGGTGAGCACTGATGGCCCACGTCGAGACCACGCGGGCGGTCGTCGAGGCCGACGAAACCTACGACGGGACGATCATCCCGACCGAACAGGCCGAAATCGACCGCCCCGTCCGGGTTCGCGACGGCGCGACCGTCCAGGGGAGCATCTACGGCGAGACGGTCGAGGTCCACGAAGACGCCACCGTCGAGGGCTCGATCATGGGCTCGGGCGCCATCGAGGTGACCGACGGGACCGTCACCGGCGAGGTCGGCTCCCCGGGCCGGGTCGTCGCCGAGGGCGCCCGCATCGGCGGGACCGTCACCGGCAAGCGCGTCCACCTGACCGACTGCGTGGTCCGCGGAAACGTCGTCGGGATGGAAGTGATCCTAGAAAACTGCGTCGTCCTCGGGCTCGCGAGCGCCGACCGCACCCTCACGGTCGAACACTCGCTGTGTTACACCGTCCGCAGCGAGGGCGACACCGTCCTCGAAGAGGCGACGCTAATCCTTCCCCAAGCCATCGTCGGCGGCACGCTCGACCTCGAGACGCCGGTCACCGTCGCGGGACTCGGCCGCCTCGACGTCGAGGCCGACGAAGACGAGCCGACGCTCCCGACGATGACGGCCGACGATCGCTACGAGCGAGACGACACCACGTACCTGACGCTGGCGCCGCGCGTGTTGAACGTCGAGGAGGTGACCGATCGGCTCGACGAACTCGAGACCGCGATCATGACCGTGATGGACGACACCAGCGGCGACGACGAGGCGACGATGGCCGTCGAGGACGTCCTCTCGGTGCTCGACGTCGACGACGACGCGCCGACCCCGCTCGCGTGAGGACTCCCTGCGTTTTTGAGGGCGACACAACACGCACTCGACGCACACTACCACCGGCTCACTGCCAGCCGACGCCGACCACCCGACCGAGTCCGTGCGAGCAATTCCGCCCACCCGTCCAACGAACCCGGTCGAAACAGAGACGGACTGGGTGGCCCCCAGAGAGTGGCTGCAACAGGGCCACACCCTGGCTCGGATGCGCTGTGCCGATCGTTGGGCGACGTGACGGTGGACGGCGTGAGACCGACCACGCGTGGGCGTCAGCCACGATGTTCGTACAATCGAGGGTCGCTGGATGTTCGTGCAATCGAGGGTCGCTTCAGGGCGCAGCTAGTCGCGAAACGACCGACGGATCGCAGTGTCCACTCCCCGTTAGGCGTCACGAAGTACGCGACACGCCGCGTCGCTGACCGCCTGATCCGGATCCAGTCGAAGCCGTTCGAGCGCGTCCGTCGCCGCCGGATCGTCGAGTTCGGCGAGGACCTCGACGACCGCGACTTTCACGTCCCGGTCGGCCGTCCGCTCTAGCGCCGTCCGGAGGCTCTCGAGTTCTCCAGCGAGTGACGCGGGATCCGTCGAGGCACGCCTTCGCAGGCTGTCGATCGCCGACTCCCGGGCCGCGGCGTCGTCGGCGGTCAACCCGTCGACGAGCGGATCGATCGTCGACTCGGCGCGTTCGGTCGCTTCCGCGTCGGCATCCGACGAGTACGTCAACTCCGTGGCGCCGTCGCCGGTCGACGAATCACCGTCAGTCGTCGCAGTATCGCCGTCAGCAGTCGCAGCGTCCTCGGTAGTCGTCGCGGCATCGTCGGTGGTGGTCGCGCTATCGTCGGCAGTCGTCGCGACGTCTCCGGTAGTCGACGAAGCGCCATCGGTCGTCGTCGCAGCGTCGCCGGCTGCGGCAGTCGTCGAATCACCGTCACCAGCCGTCGACGCCCCGT
>SLIS01000082.1 GCA_007135505.1 Halovivax sp. | reverse complement strand
CGTCGCTGTCGGCGAACTGCCCGGCAAATCGCTCCATGGCCGCCCGCTCCCGGTTGAAGTCGAGCTCCTGCAGTATGCCCCGCTCGAACTCTCGAGCGATGTCGAGTGGCCCGACGCTTCTGCTCTCGGGAACATACCGCTCGAGCAGTTTTGCAAGCTCGGCTACGATTTCGACATCGACGGGAACGAGATCATCGAGTCCGGGACGCTGAACCTTAACTGCCACCACCGCTCCGGTGTGAAGCACCGCACGGTGAATCTGGGCTATAGAGGCCGCAGCAATAGGATCATCGTCGAACTCAGCGAAAAGCTCCTCAACGCTGCGTCCAAGCTCCGCCTTTATGACGGCTCGAGCCTCGACCGCGGGAAACGGCGGGACGTTCTCCTGGAGTTTTGCAAGTTCTTTTTGCAGAGGACGGGGAATCAGGTCCGGTCGATTACTGAGGATTTGACCGAGTTTAATGAACGTAGGTCCGAGCTGCTCTACGGCGAGTCGGATCCGTGCCCATGGGCTCTGCTCGAAACCGTACCGCTGCCGTCCGGTCCCGCGCCTGCGAAACAGCTTGGCCGCTATACGCAGAAGTTTGCCGAAGCCTGTCTGATAGACAATTTCCCCGAAGCCGTAGGCAACAAGCGTCTGAAGGATATGCCGATATCTGGAAAATCGGTGACGGCCTTTTCGCGTCACCAGATTCAGGATTGCCATCATGCCGGACCTCGCCGGAACCTGTCACACATCGGTCGCTATGAGCATACCGCTGATGTAACTCCGTCGGATTCGATGGCGAATTGACCTATGCAACATGCACCTTCCGGGTTCGTTTCAGAATAGCATCGATCTCAGCGCCGCTCACCGTTTCCGTCTCGCAGAGCTGGCGAGTCAGGGTATCGTGCGCGGGACGATGCTCGGTGATGACACCGAGCGCGACATCGAGCGCCTCCTTGACGATACGCGCGGTCTCTTCGTCCACACGGGCTGCGGTAGTCGCGCTTATGGAGGGGTGGAGGTGCCCGGATGAACCGAGGTATTGCGCCTGCATATCAGAGGCAAGCCGTACGGGACCGAGATCATCACTCATACCGTATTCGGTTACCATGCGCCTGGCCAGGTCGGTTGCACGAGCAAGGTCGTCGGCGGCGCCGGTGGATACTTCAGAGAAGACAAGTTTCTCCGCCGCCCGCCCACCGAGCAGGACCGCAAGCCGGTCCTGCAGCTCTCCCTGCCCCATGAGATAGCGGTCTTCGACCGGGCGCTGCCACGTATATCCGAGCGCGTTGCCTCGCGGGATAATGCTCACCTTGTGGACCTGGTCGACATTCGGCAGGAGTGCAGCCACAAGTGCGTGTCCGGCCTCGTGCACTGCAACGACCTTCTTCTCGTGTTCGTTCATCGCCCTGGTTCTTCGCTCCGAGCCGGCGACAACCCGCTCGATCGCGCTGTCGAAGTCGGCGGCGCCAACCGCATTCTTACTTTCGCGCGAAGCCAGGATCGCCGCCTCGTTTATTACGTTCGCAACGTCGGCGCCGGAGAACCCCGGTGTGATGCGGGCGATATTCTCGAGATTCACGTCGGGCGACAGAGTAATTTCGCCGGTGTGGATTTTGAGAATTTCGAGCCTTCCCGCAAGGTCGGGAAGACCGACAATAACCCGCCGGTCGAATCGTCCGGGACGAAGTAACGCGGGGTCGAGTACTTCGGGGCGGTTCGTGGCGGCAACAAGGATAAGACCGGTTGTCGGTTGGAATCCATCCATTTCCGCGAGCAGCTGGTTGAGCGTCTGTTCGCGTTCATCGTTCGTCGCATATCCGGTCGCCGACCCGTGCCGACCGCCAATCGCATCGATTTCGTCAATAAATATGATCGCCGGGGCTCTTTTCTTTGCCTGTATGAAGAGATCTCGTACCCGGGATGCACCGACGCCGACAAACATCTCCACAAACTCGGCACCGCTCAGCGAGAAGAACGGTACTCCAGCCTCACCGGCAGTCGCTTTGGCGAGCAGGGTCTTCCCGGTGCCTGGAGGCCCGACGAGAAGCACCCCTTTCGGCATCTTTCCGCCGAGGCGCTGGAACTGTTCGGGATTCGCAAGGAAATCGGTAATTTCGCGCAGATCGGTGACCGCCTCGCCGGCGCCCCCGATATCATCGAAGGTCACGCCGCTCTGCTTTCCTTCGGTTAAACGCGCTTTGCTCTTGCTGAATGAAAAAATGCCACCCGGTCCACCGGCGCCACCGGCGCCTCGCACGCGCCGGAACATGTAGAACCAGAACACGAGCATTATGCTGATGGGAAATATCCACCCGACCCACGAACTCGGCACGCGGCCTCGCACGTTTACCTGCTGCTCCTCGAGAAGCTCGATAAGATTCGGATCGTCGACCCGGACCGTACGGAACGGGGTACCATCGTCAAAAAATCCGTCAATCCGCTCTGCCGAAATCTCCACACTTTGCACTGCCCCCCGACCAACCGCCGACTTGAACTCACTGTAGGAGTAATCAGCCGGCGGTGCGGTGAACAGGGACGATACAATCGGGCGCACCATCATTATTGCCAGGACGGCAATGATCACATGCCAGTAGGATATCCTGAAGCGGTTTGGAGTGGTATTATTGCTCTGGTTTGTGGACACTCGTTCCACCTCCTCGCCTCAGGCTCAGGTACCGGCATGCATGTTGGGCGCCTGTCCCTGGTCATAATATACGGAAGACGCACCTGTCCCGTTTGTTCG
>SLIS01000024.1 GCA_007135505.1 Halovivax sp. | reverse complement strand
AGGTAGGCCTATCCCCGTGCGCTTGATAAACCTACTGTTCTGGTCTCTCCGGATCGGGGTGACGACGGTTCCTGCAGCGGATCACGGATGTCGCGGTGACTGACTGGACGAGTGACTACTCTCGGCGAACGCCGTATCACCGAGTTGGTCGACGAACTCGCGCGACGCGACAATCCAGCGAACCCGTCCCGTCGTCGGTACCCGGTGGACCCAACGCAACCCGGCGACGGTCAACAGCAGCCGTCGTCGCCACACACCGCTCCGTAGTCGATTCCGAGTTCCCGCTCGAGTTCCCGGTTACACGCCTCGAGCACCGACTCGTACTCCGCACCGCTCGATTCCGTCTTCGCCTCGGCGAGTGCCTCACCGAACCGCTCCGCGGCGGTCAAGACATCGGATTCCGTCGTCGTCAACAGCATCCACCCCCTGTTGTTCGTGCGAACTCCTGACCGATTTTCTCGCTGATGATGTCGTTCGTCTCTTCGAGCAGGGATAGTAACTCCTCTTCGGCCCGTCTGAGTTCGGCGATCGTCTCGTTGGCCTCCACGTCGGCTTTGATCTCGCGAAGTTCGCCCATCGTTTCCTGATCGAACCCGCCCCGTTGCAACTGCTGTTGTTTCGTTTGATACTCCTGAAGGAGTTGCTGGGCTTTCTCGTCCGACTGCAGCCGTCGTTGATTCTCGACGAACTGCTGATACGGTTTCGAGTTCCGAACGGTTTCGGTAAACTCGGCTACCTGTGCATCGACATCGGTGTCGGTCGTCGCGTGTTCGTGTTCACTCATTGGGCTTCGATTTCGGGGTTGTCGTCAGTTGCTATCGAGTCCAGTTCCGGGAACACCTCGGAGCCGAAGCGCCGAAGCTCCTCGAGACCGGTCGGTTCGTCCCGCTGGAGCGGTGCGAGGAGCATCGGGACCTCGAACCGGTCGCGAATCTGGTCAAGATACTCCCGCTGTTGCTGTCTGCGGCTCTCGAAGAAGGCGTTGGTTCCGTACTCGTCGGGGAGCAGGTAGTTGACCGCGACGAGCGAGGTCTCGATGTCAACCTGCTCGCGCAGGTCCTCGGCCGCTCGCCACGCCTCCATCATCGGAGTGTACTCGGGGTACATTACGAAGACGAACGAACTGCGGTCGGGATCGCGCATCGTCTCGATGACCCGATCGTACTTCGCACCCGTCTCGGAGGCCTCCTTGGTCAGCGATCCGAGGTCCATGAACCCCTTCCACTCCGAGGGGAGTTCGAGCAATCGAAGGGTGTGACCGGTCGGGGCCGTGTCGAACACCACCACGTCGTGTTCGTCGTCGAAGTAGTCGACGAACTTCTCGAGCGCCGCCATCTCCTCGGCGCAGGGCGAGTCCAGTTCCTCTTCGACCTGGGCTTTGACGGTCTCGACGTCCGTCTCCGAGCCGTCGGCATCGAACGACTGCTCGACTTGGTCGAGCATCCGCGTTTTGTACTCCGCGAGGGCTCGCTCCTGATCGATGCGGGCGGCCTCGAGGCCCTCGATACCGACAGCGGTCGGTTCGTGTCCGACGTCGGTTCCGAAGACGTCCTGGAGGTGCGATGCGGGATCGGTCGTGACGACCAGCGTGTCGTATCCCTCCGCAGCGAGAACGGTTCCGGCTGTCGCCGCCATCGTGCTCTTGCCGACGCCGCCTTTGCCCGTAAAGAACAGATATCGCGTCTCTGTCCGTGGACGGAGCTGCTCCATCACGGCGTCGGTGTCGGTTTCGGCCGACAGCGGCGTCCGCTCTCCGTCATCCGGTTTGGATTCGATCTCCACGCTCGGATCTGCCCCCTCGTACAGCACTCCCGCAACGTCCGCGAGCAGTTCGGTGCCCGTAATCTCGCCAGGCTGGAGGGGGTAGGTTGCGATCGACTGTTCAGGAAACGACGACTCGACATCCTCGAGTATCTCCTGTTCGCGTTCGCGTTTGTGTTCGAAGAACGGGTCCTGGCAGACGTCTGCTGGCAGGTAGCCGTTGACAAGCACCAGGTCCGTCGAGATTCCCAGTTCGGCGAGGTCGGCCGAACTCCGCTCGATCTCGGCGATCGACGACGCTTCGGGTTTCCCGACGAAGACGAACGAAGTCCGTTCGTCGTCCTCGAGCGTTTGAATCGCGTTCTCGTACTGTTCTTTCTGTTCCTCGAGGGAGGCCGCGGGGCCGAGACAGGTCGCACCGCCGGACTCGAGTTGCTCGTTCCAGCCGCCGGGCAGTTCCATGAGTCGGATCGTATGCCCAGTTGGCGCGGTGTCGAAGACGAGGACATCGTACTCGGGTTCGTCCATGAACTCGACGAACTGATCGAACGCGGCGATCTCCTCGATACACGGGCTGTCGAGTTGTTCCTCGACGGTCCGGATCTGCTCGTCGTCGAGGAGTTGGCGCATCGGCTCGAGGGTCTCCTGGCGGTACTGGTCGGCGGCCTCGTCGGGATCGATCTCGATCGCGGAGAGGTTCGGAACCGCCTCGATCGACGTTACGACGTGGCCGATCGACTGCCCGAAAATATCCGAGAGGTTCGGTGCCGGGTCGGTTGTAACGAGCAACGTCTCGTAGCCTTCCTCGGCGAGCCACTGTGCGGTCGCACAGCTCGCCGTGCTCTTCCCGACGCCGCCTTTTCCGCTGAAGAAGACGAACTCGGTGCCCTCACCCCGTGGTTCGACGAGTTCTCGAGGTGTCGTTTCGGGCATGTACTACGCCTCCTGTGTGCGGCGCTCTTCGATCAATT
>SLIS01000029.1 GCA_007135505.1 Halovivax sp. | reverse complement strand
TCCTCGAGGTCGCTGGTCGTCTCGCTGTTGCCGATGTTCGCGTTGACTTTCGTCGCGAACTCGCGGCCGATGATCATCGGATCGAGTGCGTCGTGGTTGACGTTTGCCGGAATCACCGCCTGTCCCTCGGCGACCTGCTTTCGGACGAACTCCGGTTCGCGGTTTTCGCGTTCGGCTACCCGTTTCATCGCGTCCGTAACCGTCCCCTCGCGGGCGGCTTCGATCTGTGTTCGCGCCATCGATAACTAGGTTGTACTACTAAGTTATATAGTGGTTGTGTTACTCGAGGGGAGGCCGAAGTCACAGTCAGTAGATATCGTCAAAAGGAGGCTGGTGATCAGTAAAGCAATGATGGCGGTCCTGGGCGGCAATTCACATCGCGCTTCAGATCACGGCGAACCACGTCTGCCGTGTACTGACAGTAATCGGGGCTGACACGCACGGAGCGCGGCGGCTTTCAGCCCACTTATGGGCATCGCCATCCTGACACCGAACAGGTGCCATCAGATGTCCGATCTACCGGACGATTTCGATTGTACGATCACTACCTGGGAGTACATTTACGGCCTCTGTCGCGACGTCAGCGACGAGGTTCGCGACGACGAGTTCGAACCCGACGTCGTCGTCGCGCTCGCCCGCGGGGGCTGGTTTGCGGGCCGGTGTCTCTGTGATTTCCTCGGACTGGACGACCTGACGAGCCTGAAGATGGAACACTACGTCGGAACCGCCGAGAAGAGCGGTGAACCGACCGTTCGCTACCCCATGCCAGAAGGCAGTGTCGAAGGAAAGGACGTCCTCATCATCGACGATATTGCCGACACCGGGGGCTCCATCGAACGGGCCTACGAGTACGTCACCGATCGTGACGCCGGCGAGGTTCGAACCGCGACGCTCCAGTTGCTCGGAACCAGCGAGTTCGAACCCGACTACGTCGGAGAACACGTAGACGAGTGGACCTGGATCGTCTACCCCTGGAACTTCATCGAGGACATGGTCGATCTCATCTCAAGCGTAATGGATCAGGCTGACCAGGAGTCGTTCACCCAAGAAGAGATCCGCCACTATCTCGCCGAACTCCACGGCATCGACCGGATCGAAATGGAGATCGCTCAGCCGGACCGGAT
Organism: Halovivax sp.; assembly: GCA_007135505.1. The sequence goes on along the minus strand of SLIS01000029.1, from coordinate 1,608 downwards.
TCCGGAAGTACTGAACGAGATGGAACGGCGGAACGTCCTCGAGTCCGCCGGGCCGGGCGAGTGGCTGCTTGCGGACGACTGAGCGGCCGGTCACCGCCGGCGGGCGAGCTGTCGCCGCATCGATCGCGATTCACGGACGTCGCCCGAAACCGAACGGCGCTTACGACGAGCCAAGCGAGGGCGGGACCTCGAAGGCGACGACCTCGTGGTGCGTCTCCCGTCGGTGATCGGCGCCGATCGCCGTCGCATGCTCGCGACCGTCGGCCGCGTGTTCGAACGAACAGCCCTCGCACGTCACCAGGTACTGCTTTGATCCGTCGTCCCCGTCGGTTGACTCCCTGTTCGTGAGCATACACCTGCGTACACCCCCACACTGCTTGAGGGATTTTCCAAACAGATTAGGGTTGAAGGAAAAGCAGTAGGTGTTCGCGATTGAGAGATGAATCCATTGAATCGGTTCCCGCTATCGGTTTCAACACCGTTTTGAACGGACAGATACTGAGTCCGACGCGTTCGTTACTCGGCGACAGATTCGGCCTCGCTCGAGTCGTGCGGTCCGGGTGTCGATTCCGTCCCTTCGTCGTCGCCCTCGTCGAGTAGCGACTCCTTCCACGTGCCCCGCGTGAACCACGCGGCGGCCGCGAGCGCGCCGACGACATCGCCGATGACGACGCCGGTCCAGATCCCCGTCGTTCCCCAGCCGGCGACGAAGATCAGGTAGTAGGTGACCGGCACGCGAACGATCCAGAGACCGAGGACCGCGAAGGCGAGCGCGGTCTTCGTGTTGCCAGCGCCGCGGAACGCGCCCTGGACCACCTGCATGACGCCCATGAAGACGAACGCAAACGCGGCAAACTGGAGGTAGGTGACACCGTAGTCGAGCGTCTCGGCCCGCCCCGCCTCCTCGGCCGTGAGGAACACCGCGACGAACGGCTCCGGGAAGAGAAAGGCGAGTGCGCCGGCGACGAACATGATCCCGGCGACCACGCCCGAAGCAATCCACGTCGCCTTCTCGGCCCGATCCGCCTTGCCAGCACCCAGGTTCTGGCCGACGATCGAGTCCGTCGCCTGTCCTACCCCCATTGCCGGTAGGAACGCAAGCGAGATCAGTCGGTTACCCAATCCGTATGCCGCGACGACCGCCGGCGGGAAGGTGACGACCATCGCGGTCATCCCGACCAGCGCCAGCGCGGTCATCGATTGCTCGAGCGCCGTCGGGACGCCCAAACGGGTGATTTCGGAGACGTACTCGAGACGCGGACGAAGGTGGCCGAACTCGATGTCGGGTCCGATGTCCGTGTAGTACAGCAGGTAGAACCCGATCAGCGTCGCGATCCCTCTGGAGATCACGGTCGCGACGGCGGCGCCGGCGATCTCGAGGCGAGGGAGCGGGCCGACGCCGAAGATGAGCAGCGGGTCGATCACGAGGTTGATGACGACGCTGATGAACATCACCCGCATCGGCGCGCGGGTGTTGCCGTAGCCTCGCATGAGCGCGGCGAAGACGAAAAAGCCGAAGACGAAGGGGACTCCCAGGAAGAAGATCTGGAGGTAGTCGGCCGCCAGCGGGAGAATCGCCTCCTGGGTGTCGCTGTCGGCGGGCAGGGC
>SLIS01000274.1 GCA_007135505.1 Halovivax sp. | reverse complement strand
TTCGCGGGTCCAGTCGTCGACCCACTCGCCGAGGCTGCCCCGCAGTTGCTCGTAGCCGACGGTTACCGCCTCCGGCGGCTCGTGAGCGTACTCGTCGAACCCGTCGGACAGGTCGACGTGTTCGGCCGTGACTGCCGGAAACTGGACGTTTCGTTCGGCGATCTCGGCCTGCGCCTCGCTCGAGAGGACGAAGTCGAGGAAGGTGTAGGCAAGCGCCGCGTTCGACGAGCGTTCGAAGATGCCCATCCCCTCGGGATTCGCGTAGCCCTGGTCGTCGAGGAAGGCGATCCGGTGGCGACTGAGGTCGTTGCCCTCGGCGGACGCGAACACCTGGTCGGTCGAGTAGGAGACGACCATCGGGCGTTCTTCTTCCATATAGGCCCCGTAGTACGAGTCGCTCCAGCTTTCGAGTATGCGGACGCCGTTGTCGTCTAAGTCGCGCCAGTACTCGAGGTAACCGTCTTCGCCGTAGGCGTCGATCGTCCACAGCAGGAAGGCCTGCCCAGGGTCGGACGTCTGGGCGTTCTGGGCGAGCAGGGCGTTCTCGTAGGCCGGGTCGAGCAGGTCCTCGAAGGTCTCGGGTTCGTCGACGACGTCCTCGTCGTAGACGAGGCTGATGTATCCGGTGTCGAAGGCCAGCACGCGATCGTGTGGGTCGCCCATGTCCAGTCCGTCGCGAATTCGGTCGGCCCGGTCGAGTCGGTCGCCGTCGAGTTCGCGGAAGAGTCCACCCTCCTCGAGCGTATCGTCGATGCGGGCGAGGTCGTCGACGTTGAGGCCCAGGTAGACGTCCGCGTCGATCGACGCGTCCCCGTCTTCGAGCTGGATGAAGTGATTGAGACCGCTGTCCGGCGTCGTCCACTCGAGGGTCGCGTCGGGATAGGCGTCCTCGAACTGCTCGGTGAGCCAGGTGCCCGCCGGGTCGGTACCGTCGACCATCGAGTCGTAAGTCGCAACCGTGAGCGTCCCGGACTCCGGGTCGCCGTCTCCCGGCGAGTCGTCCCCGTCGCGGGCGAGACAGCCGGCGACGCCCGCGATCGTTCCGCCAGCAACGCTCCCAACGAAGCTACGTCGTCTCATTACCGGATGGTTTCACCGGGTGGTCTTAAGGGGCGCCATTTCGGCTGGCGGTGGCGCGTGACGCGGACCCGAATCGGCTAGCGGGACGGATCCGCCGAAACGATTAGGTGAGCGGAGCGGCTACCCATAGCTAATGCGATCCGCTCTCGTCTGGCGCCTGCAGCCCCGACCGAGAGCGGATAGTGTCGACGTCGCCCGCGTCGCGGCCTAACCCGGCGGGGTGGTGGCGGTTGCTCCCTTCGTTCTCCCGCGAATCGCCCGCCAGTCACGACCCATCACAGCTCCGTCGATGACAAACAAACTCTATCGATGACAAACAAACAGAATTCAAACAGGACAGCATCACAGACGACCGAATCGAATACGAACGCGGCGACGACGCTCGAATCGTACGACGATCACGTGGAGACGTCCGTCCCCACGTCCGCCGTCTCCGGCGAGATCGACTACGAGAAGCTCGTAGAAGCGTTCGGCGCCGAGCCGTTGAGCGACGAGCAGGTCGGCCGATTTCCGGACCACCCGGCGATCCGGCGCCGAACGTTCTACGCCGGGCGCGACGTCGATCGGTACCTCGACGCGGTGGAGTCGGACGGCCCGCACGCCATCGTCACTGGATTCGGCCCGTCGGGGCCGTTACACCTCGGGCACCTCCTCCCGCTCCACCTGGCGAAACGCTTCCAGGACGAGACGGGGGCGACGGTGTACCTGCCGTTCTCCGACGACGAGAAGTTCCTCTCGAGGGACCTGTCGTTCGCCGAGATCGGCGAGCACACCAGGTCGAACCTCCGTGACGTCCTCGCGATCGGCTTCGATCCCGATCGAACCCGGATCGTGATCGACACTGCGGACGCAGACGTCGTCTATCCGATCGCCGTCAGGCTCGCTGGGGGACTCACTCCGGCTACGGTCGAGGCAGTCTACGGGGATCAGCCGAACGTGGGAATGGTCTTTTACCCGGCCGTCCAGGCGACCCATCTGCTGTTGCCACAGCTGGTCGCGGGCCGTCAACCCACCCTCGTTCCCATCGCGGTCGATCAGGACCCACACGTCCGGGTCTGTCGCGATCTTGCCGCGGGGGAATCGTTGCCGGTGTCGAAGCCGGGTGCGCTACTCGGTCGCTTTCTCCCGTCCCTGGCCGGTCCCGGGAAATTGAGTTCTTCGGACGAGGCGCCCCTGATCGAACTCACGGACGAACCTGCCGCCGTGGCGGACACGATCAGGAAACACGCCTACACCGGCGGCCAGCCGACGATCGAGGCGCATCGACGCGAGGGAGGCGACCCGAGCGTCGACGTCCCGTTCCAGTACCTCCGGTACCTGTTCGAACCGGACGACGAAGCGCTCGATCGGATCGCTCGCGAGTACCGATCGGGGGCGCTGTCGAGCGGCGAGCTAAAGGAACTCGCGATCGAGCGGATTTCGACGGTGCTCCGCGAGCACCGGCGTCGGCGAGAGGAGCTGGGTGACCTGTCCGCGGAGTTGGAACCGTTCCGGCTTCGGCCGGACGAACGCCGGCGGGCACTTGAGGCGGCTGGGCTTCCAGGGGTCGCCGATATAACCCCGGACGGTCGCGTGTAGAACAGTATCACTAGCGGTACCCACAAGCGGCACCTACACCCTGGTGGCTCTATACTTCCGGCCATCGTCCGATCGCTATGGCGGACC
>SLIS01000316.1 GCA_007135505.1 Halovivax sp. | reverse complement strand
TCGAGCTGGTCGACGAGGCCCTCGAGTACGCCGAGGAGCTGAACATTGGCGCCGTCGAGCTCGACTCCGGGGCGACCGTGCTCGACTTCGGGCTCGACGTCGACGGCGGCATGGAAGCCGGCCTGCTGTGTACCGAGGTTCAAACTGCCGGGCTGGCGACCCCGCGACGCGATTTGGGGACGATCGGCGAGGCGACGATCCCGCACGTGGAACTCACGACCGACCAGCCGGCCCTCTCGCTACTGTGCTCGCAGAAGGCCGGCTGGGAGCTCGCCACCGAGGACTTCGAGGGACTCGGGAGCGGACCCGCTCGCGCGCTCGTCGCCGAGGAGGACGCCTTCCAGCGAATCGGCTACAACGAGCGCTTCGAACTGACCGCGCTGGCCGTCGAGACGGACGCCCACCCCACGGACGCCGCCGCCGAGCAGGTGGCCGCCTTCGCGGACGTGAAACCGAACAGCGTCTTCCTCCTCGCGTTCCCGACGGCCAGCGTCGTCGGCAGCGTCACGAACGCCGCCCGGGCCGCCGAGCTGGCGACGTACCAGCTCACGGAGCTCGGCTACGATCCGCTCGACGTCGTCTCCGCCAGCGGGCGGGCTCCCGTGGCCCCAGTCGCCGGCGACGAGACGACCGCGATCGCCCGGACGACGGACGCCCTCGCCTACGGCGGTCGGGCCCACCTCGTCGTCCGCGAGCCGTTCGACCGGTTCGACGAGATTCCCTCGGCGGCGAGCGAGGAGTACGGGACCCCCTTCGTCGACATCTACGAGGGAATGGACTGGTCGTTCGACGAGGCGTCGGCCGACCTCTTCGGCCCCGCGACCGTTACGGTCGATGTCGTCGGCGGCGCGACGTACACCTTCGGCGAGACCGACGAAGCTGTGCTGGTCGAATCGTTCGGCCTGTAGCCGCCGAAACACCCCGATTTTCGACCGATGCAGTTCAAACCCGTCCCCGAACCGCCGGCCGATCCCCTGGCGACGGTCGAGTCCGTCAGGGCGGCGTTGCCGCCGGAGCCCGACCCGGCGATCGACTGCTGTGCTCGGGTGATCGCCGAGACGGCCGTCGAGTCCCGCGAGGTCGCCAGCGAGTGGATCACCTTCCTCCGGGCGCTGGAACTGGCCGTTCGCGAGCCGGCGGGCTACCGTCGCGAGACGGGAGACGGCGTGGTGGATCCGAAGCCCCTCGGCGACGCGTTTCGCCGTCGGGTCGCCGGCGCCGACGCCGTGCTCTCCGCACTCGAAGCCGAGAGCGAACCTCGGACGGCGCCGGCGCTCTTCGATCGGCTGGAAGATGGTGACGAACTCCCGCGCTCGAGGGGACGTCGCGATGACGAGGGGTTCGCGGCCCACTGGACGGCGCGGATCGAACGAATCCTCGAATGGGGCGTCGCGTTCGAGCGAGTCGAACGGGTCGACGGATCGTATCGAGCGATGACGGACTGAGCGGAGATCACTCGGACCACTCGAGAGCATCGGCAGCGTTGCTCACCGGGCGTCTCTCGCGGGGCGTCGGTCGACCCCTTTCCGCCCAACTATCCCTCCGGTAACTACACCGACGCCTACTACCCCTGCGCCCGGTAGACGACGTGTTCTCGCCCCGTCGCGACGCGGTCGACCTGCTCGAAGACGCGCGTGTGATCGCTCAGGTCGAGGTGCTGGTGGTGGACGAACCAGCAGGCGCCCTCGGGACCGAGGACGTCGGCCGCGCCGTCGAACAGGGACGACAGCACGCCGTCACCCGCGTGCGTCGGCGGGTTGCAGAGCACGGCGTCGAACCGCTTTCCGTCGACGCCCCGGAGGCAGTCGGCCGTGACGACCGTTCCGGAGACGCCGGAGCGCTCGAGACTTCGTTCGGCACACCGGGTCGCGAACCGGCAGTCGTCGGTGAGCCAGACGTCGGCGTCGGTAGTCGAGGCGGCGTAGGCACCGATCGGGCCACAGCCACAGCAGAGGTCCAGCATTCGGCCGTCTCCGGGCAGTGACGATCCAGCGGTCTCGAGGAGCAGTCGGGTCCCGTGATCCAGCCTCGACGCCGCGAACGTGCCCGGCAGCGTCTCGATTTCGAGGTCGACGCCGTCAACGGTCGGCGTTAGAACGGTGGGCGCTACGTGGCGATCGAGAGACAGCGCGTCCGGCCGAACGGCACGGAGTACCTGGACGTCGTCCGTGCGCTCGATGCGACGGACGTCGTCGCAGTACTGGTCCAGCACCGCCTCGTACCGGGCGAGCCCGCCCCGCTTCCCGGCGGCGAGGAACAGCCGGCCACCTGGTCGGAGCCGCTCGAGCGCGCTGGCGACGCGTTGCGCGCCGATCGACAGCGGCGTGTACGGCTTCGGCGCGTACGCGACCGTCTCGAAGCGATCGGGGAGCGTCGTCAGGTCCGCCGTCACGGTGACGGAGGCCCCGACGCCGTTGTCGGCGGCGTTCCGACGGCAGAGACGAGCCGCGCGGGCACTCGACTCAGTCATGGTCACCGAATCGACTCCCGGGGCCAGTAGCGTCCCGACGGCGCCGTAGTTCGCCCCCGGACAGAGGAGCCGACCGGTCGCTCGATCCCAGCAGGCGTCGGCGAGTGCCAGTTCCGCCGTCCGGAACCTTCCCGGCGAGACGACGCCGTCGGCGGTTCGAAAGCGATAGACGTCGGGCCCACGCTCGACGCGCGATTCGAGACGGAGTGTCTCGATGCTTGTGTTCATCGCGACCACCGCCGACGCGTGCTGGACGACCGGCTTCGCGGACTTCGACG
>SLIS01000348.1 GCA_007135505.1 Halovivax sp. | reverse complement strand
CGGCGCCAACACGCGTTCGAGTAGACGATACGGACCGGTTCCCGTCCCCAGTCGTCGCAATAGTTGCGCGGACAGGGACTCTCAGGGGACCGATACGCTCAAAGTCGATCGGGCCCTTCGGAAGGTTCTTTATTCACAGCGTCGACACCACAGATACAGATGGCTGTACTCTGGCTGGACGAGATCGGCGCCGACGACATCGAGGCCGTCGGTGGCAAAGGCGCATCCCTGGGGGAACTTACCGGGGCAGGCTTGCCGGTCCCGCCTGGCTTCGTCGTTACCGCTTCGACCTATCGATCGTTCATCGAGAACGCCGGCATCGACGAGGAACTGTTCGAGGCCGTCGACGTCGACGTCGAGGACTCCGCCGCCCTCGCGTCGGCCGCCGACCGCGCGCATGAACTCATCACTGAGACACCGTTTCCGGACGAGCTCCGCGACGAGATACTGTCCGCCTACCGGGACGTCGGCCCGTCGGACGAGGAGGCCTTCGTCGCCGTTCGCTCCTCGGCGACCGCCGAGGATCTCCCGGACGCGTCGTTCGCCGGCCAGCAGGAGACGTTCCTGAACGTCACCGAGGAGGCACTCCTCGACCGCGTTCGTCGCTGCTGGGCCTCGCTCTTCACCCAGCGAGCGATCTACTATCGACAGGAACAGGGCTTCGACCACTCGGTCGTCAACATCGCCGTCGTCGTCCAGCAGATGGTCGACGCCGAGAAGTCCGGCGTCATGTTCACCAGCCACCCCTCTACCGGGGAGGCGACCATGATCGTCGAGGCTGCCTGGGGACTCGGCGAGGCCGTCGTGTCGGGCGCCGTCTCGCCCGACAACTACGTCATCGATCGCGAGAGCGGGGCGGTGGAGACGACGATCGCCGACAAGAAGGTAAAACACGTCAAGGACGAGGAGACCGGCGATACCGTCGAGATCGACGTCGAACCCGAAAATCGAGAGGTGCGGGTCCTCTCTGACGCAGAACTGGAACGACTCATCGAACTGGGCGAGCACGTCGAAGACCACTACGACCGGCCACAGGACGTCGAGTGGGCGATGACCGATGGCGAGGACTTCATGCTGCAGTCGCGTCCGATCACGACCATCGACAACGGCGACGGCATCACCGACGCCGCCGAGAGCGAGGCCGCAACGAGCATCACGGACGGGAGCGGGAGCGTCGAAGCCGTCGAGAGCGAATCGGGAGCGGCCGCCCAGGACGCGTCGAACGACGGGGACCTCCTCGTCGACGGGCTCGGATCGAGTCCCGGACGGGTCTCCGGACCCGCTCGCCTCGTTACCAGGCTCGACGATCTCGACAAAGTCCGCGAGGGCGACGTCATCGTCACCGAAATGACCACGCCGGACATGGTTCCGGCGATGAAGCGAGCGGCCGGAATCGTCACCGACGAGGGCGGCATGACCAGCCACGCCGCCATCGTCTCGCGAGAACTCGGCGTGCCCGCTATCGTCGGAACGACCAACGCGACGAGCGTACTCGAGGACGGTCAGCAGATCACCCTGGACGGAGACAAGGGCCAGATCCTCGCCGGAACGGAAGTCGAAGCCGAGGAGGAACACGAGCCGGTCGAGGCCGTCCGACCGCAGTCGCCGGTGAAACCGATGACCGCGACCGAGGTCAAGGTCAACGTCTCCATCCCGGAGGCGGCCGACCGTGCGGCCGCGACGGGTGCCGACGGGGTGGGTCTCCTGCGGACCGAGCACATGATCCTCTCGCTGAATCGCACGCCGGCGAAGTTCATCGAGGACGAGGGCGTCGATGCCTACGTCGACGAACTCGTCCAGGGGATTCGCGGGGTCGCCGACGAGTTCTACCCACGACCAGTGCGCGTTCGAACGCTCGACGCCCCGACGGACGAGTTCCGTCAGCTCGAGGGCGGCGAGGACGAGCCGGTCGAACACAACCCGATGCTCGGTTACCGTGGCATTCGGCGCAGCCTCGACCGGCCGGACGTCTTCGCCCACGAACTCGAGGCGTTCAGGCGGCTCTTCGACCTCGGCTACGACAACGTCGAGATCATGTTCCCGCTCGTCAACGACGCGGAGGACGTCTATCGAACGAAGCAACTGATGAAAGACGCCGGCATCGACCCCGAGAAACAGACCTGGGGCGTGATGATCGAGACACCCGCCTCGGCCCTCGGTGTCGAAACGATGGCCGAAGCCGGCATCGACTTCGCCTCGTTCGGAACGAACGATCTCACCCAGTACACGCTCGCCGTCGACCGGAATAACGAGCACGTCGCCGGCCGGTTCGACGAACTCCACCCGTCCATCCTCCGGCTGATCGGCGACGTCATCGAGACCTGTCGCGAACACGACGTCGACACCTCCATCTGCGGCCAGGCGGGCTCGAAACCCGAGATGGTCCGGTTCCTCGTCAACGAGGGGATTAGCTCGATTTCGGCTAACATCGACGCCGTTCGTGACGTCCAGCACGAGGTCAAACGCGTCGAGCAGAAACTACTGCTGGACTCGGTGCGGTAGGTTCCCGGCCGGGTGCTGGCCCGTCGTACAGTCGACCCTGCGGTTCTCGGCGAGTACCGGTGATGTCAGTTATAATGTGAAGGTATCCAGCCGGTATAGCCAAAGGTTCGTAGAACCGATATCCCGTTTGTTACAATTTACCAGAATATTTGGCGTCGGAAAAAGACGTTCGTTCGTCCTCCGGGCGAACGGAGGAAACAGAAACAACCATGACACACACGAATCAGCGAGGACGGCGCGGATGATGGACGCG
>SLIS01000136.1 GCA_007135505.1 Halovivax sp. | reverse complement strand
TACAGCAGTCAACTCCACTCGTACGCTGTGAGCGTACGGCGGTCATCGACTGGTTCCGATTACTGCTTGGTTGCTTGGGGCGGGCAGGCCGCCATCGTAGGACTGGGCGGAAATCGCTCCGTTCCCAGCCTGAATCCTATTCTATCAGAATGTCGCCTGCCCACTTCAACGTTAGCATTCAAATCTCGGTTGGGCTGCATCACGTGGAGTGATTCCCAAGTGACGGCGCGTATCCACGGCCTGAAGGCCGTGGTATTGCGCCTGCTCAGCGTATAACACCGAAAATCACGCCGAGTCGATTTTCGGAGCGCTCACGGACTCGTAACGGAACACGACACGTACGTTCGAGCGGTTCCGAGTTCGGAACGCCCGCAGACGTTGTCCTCGAGTACGGTGACGAACACGAGATCGATCGGATCGTGCTGGGGAGCCATTGCAGATCCGAGGCGGAACGATTCCCGCTCGGTAGCGGCACAGAAACTGTGGTTAAACGAGCGGCGGTTCCCGTTCTGATTGTCAGGTGACCCCGTCGGTTTTTAGCCATCTCGCGTCGTCGGGATACGCCGTGATCACCAATGACGAACGCCGATCCAGAGGTATTCGCAGCCCAGGCTCGCGACCAGTACGCTACCGTTCTCGTCCCGACGGACGGGAGCGACCAGTCACAGCAGGCGGTCGAGCGCGCAGTCGAGGTTGCGGCCGCGCTCGACGCCACCGTCCATGCGCTTTCAGCGATCGAAGATCCGGGCACGCTGAAGCGGGATCAACTCCGCGCAGACGCGGAGCGCGACGCGAAGGAAGCCGTCGATCGCGTCACGGCCGAAGCCGATCGCGCAGGCCTGGAGGCGACGAGCACCGTCGAACCAGGCGTTCCGCACGAGAAGATCCTCGAGTACGTGACGGACGAGGACGTCGACCTGATCGTGATGGGAACCCACGGGCGAACCGGACTCGATCACGTCCTGATCGGCAGCGTTGCCGAACGGGTCGTCCGAACGTCACCCGTACCGGTTCTGACGGTTCGCCCTGCTGAGTAACGAAACCGATAGCGAAATCTCGGTCGCAGTCGAGGTCGAATGTCTGGTGTTGATGGACGTCGATTGTTGACAGGCTTTCCGAGCGACATCGATCGGCCCCTCGTGTGCAATCTTGGGATCGAAGCTGCCGATACCGCCCTCGCAATTCGCACACGAGCGCTTGCCAGAGGTTTCGGCGCCCTCGAGACGACGGGTCTGGAGGGCGCGAGGCGATTCGTCCGCAACGCGACACCCCGGCCCAACTCGCTCGCCGCGGCAGCGATATTATTGCACAGGGTGTCGAAGCGTCGCGTATGACGTTCGTTGTCCCGTTCGACGGATCGCAACTCGCGGAAGCCGCGCTCGTCAGGGCCGTCGAGTATGGCGCTGCCCTGGACGAATCCGTTACGGCGGTGTCAGTCGTGCCGGAACGGAAGCGGTACGCACGCGAGAAAGGGTGGATCGAGGAGGGTGAGGGCTACGAGGTCGATGCGGTTGTCGCGACCCTCCGCGATCGGGTCGCGGAGCTCGCTTCGGACGCGTCGTTCGACTACGAGCGGATCCGTGAGTTCCCGCCCGAGGCGGAGATCGCCGATCACGTCGAACGGTTGGTACTCGCCCACGATCCGAGCGTCGTCTTCCTCGGCAGCGACAACGTCGGGCGGGTCGTGACGCCGTTGACGAGCGTCGGCGTTCACATCGCGGCGGAAGAGGCCTACGACGTGTTCATCGTCCGCCATCGCAGGCCGCCGATGCTCGACGCCGTCGATCCGCATCCGGAGTTCTATGCGGACGAGTCGTCGTAGGACTCGTAGCTCGGTTGCGCAGTCTCACAGTCGTCCGGACTCGGCCGTTACTCGACAACCGTCACCACCGTTCTTACGGGGCGCTCGCATTCGGGATCACACGCTGGGAGAAGCTGCCTATGACGAGTTACTCTCGGATCCCACGACAGGGGGTTCGAACCGCTTGTCGGCCGTACTCGAGGATCCGTGAGCGTCGAAGCGCTCTGTCAGATCCGTGAAGCAGCGCCAGCGCGTCATCAGTGTGACCGGTATGGTGCACTCGTCTGCCCGATCCACTACGACGTCGAACGTGAGAGATTTCGGAGTGTGCATCAACGCCTCCGTCGTAGTAGTGGTGGGTGTTCGATTCGTCTGTACGCTACCGATGGCTGATCCATCGGTCGTGAAATTTCCCGAGGCGATCCCGAGGCAGAATCCGTCCGCGAATCTGGCGAACGTTATTCAGGTTCTGGGTTGGATTCGTCGTATGGACGCGCCGCTCAATTCAGATCAGCTCGATCGCTACTCACGCCAGCTACTTCTTGACTCGATCGACGAGTCGGCCCAGCGAACCCTGCTCTCGAGTCGCGTCCTCGTTGTCGGGGCGGGCGGACTGGGCTCGGCGGTACTCCAGTATCTCACCGCGGCCGGCGTCGAGACGATCGGCATCGTTGACGACGGCGACGTCAAGCGATCGAACCTCCAGCGACAGGTCGTCCACACCGTCGACGACGTCGGTGAACCGAAGGTCGACAGCGCGGCCCGCTTCGTCGAGGCGCTCAATCCTGACGTGACGGTAGAGAAACACCCGGAGCAAGCGAACCTCGAGACGGTCGAGTCCCTCGTCGACGGCTACGACGCTGTCGTCGACGCGCTCGACAACTTCCGCGGACGGTTCGTGGTCAACGACGCCGTGCGACTCGCCGGCCTCCCGTTCGTCCACGGCGCCGTGTACGGGT
>SLIS01000357.1 GCA_007135505.1 Halovivax sp. | reverse complement strand
TCGACGACGTCGCGGTCGCGAGCGGCCTCGAGGTCGGCCCGGGCCGACCGCAACAGCGCCGTGGCCTCGTCGGCCGGCAGGCTCTGGGCCCGTTCGAGCGCGTTCTCGACGGCCGCGAGCGAGTCGTCCGGCATAGGTACATTCACGCGGTGGGCGGACTTGAAGCCGGAGGACCGAATAGCCGGACACGCGGAGGACCCCCGACTCACTCCAGTTCTCGACCCGACAGGTCGTCGGTCGCGGGGCCTTCCAGCAGTCGGCCGTCCGGGTCGAACCGCGAGCCGTGACACGGACAGTCCCAGGTCTCCTCGCCGTCGTTCCAGTCGACCACGCAGTAGGCGTGCGGACAGACGGCGGAGACGGCCCGGAGACGGCCGGCCTCGTCCCTGGAGACCGCGACCGGCCGTCCCTCCCGACGGACGACGGTTCCCTCGCCCGGCCCGACGTCGGGTTCTGCGGATCCGAAGAGGCTCCGCAGCCAGTCCGTCGCGAACTGGCTCGCCGCGTCGACGTTCTCCGTCGCGACCTGGCCGATCGAGGCCGTGGGGGTGAACCGACGCGGGTCGTACAGCGACGCGATCGCCGGCTCCTCGTCGTCGATCAACTGAGCGAGGAGCCGTCCGGCGACGGTCGAACCGGTCATCCCCCAGCCGCCGAAGCCGGTCGCGACGAGGACGTTCCGGGCACCCGGTCCGGCCGGACCGACCAGGGGCACCCGGTCTGCTGAGACGTAGTCCTGCGTGGACCACCGGTAGGCGACCTCGCGGACGTCGAACCGGTCGCGGGCCCACCCGACCAGCCGTCGGTAGCGCTCGCGAGTCGAGCCACCCTGGCCCGTCTTGTGGTTCTCACCGCCCACGAGGACGAGCGACTCGTCTGGCCCCTCGTGGGTCCGCACCGATCGATACGTCCGGGCGCCCTCCGCTGGCCGGTAGTACATTCCCGTCGGCGGGTTGCCGTCGATCCGGACGCCCAGCACGTACGATCGCTTCGGCGTGAGCCGGGCGAACAGGCCGAGCCGATCGAGGAGCGGAAAGCCGGTGGTGAGGACGACCCGGTCGGCCGAGACGTGCCCGCGATCCGTCCGAACGCGTGGCGTCGGCCCCGGATCGACGTCCGTCACGCGCGTGCTCTCGTAGCAATCGACGGTGCCCGACTCGACGAGGTCCGTGGCGAGCGCGAGCAGGTACCGGTGCGGGTCGAAGCAGGCTTGGTCATCGACTCTGACGCCGCAGTCGGCCGCCTCGTACGGCGGGACGGAGGTCACGAACGACGCCGGGAGGCCGGCCGCCGTCGCGGCCTCCGCCTCGCGCTCGATCGCGCCACGGTCGTCCCCGTAGACGTAGGACGGACGGCGACGAAACCCGCAGTCGTCGGCGATCTCCAGTTCGTCGACGCGGTCGGCGACCGTCTCGATCGCCCGCTGGTTCGCCTCGGCGTACTGCCGGGCCCGTTTCAGTCCGAACTCCTGGCGCAACTCGTCGTAGACGAGACCGTGCTGGCTGGTGACCTTGGCCGTGGACTTGCCCGTGATTCCGGCGCCGATGCGATCGCGCTCGAGGACGGCGACTTCGTAGCCGCGGTCGGCCAGTTCGGCGGCGGTCGAGAGGCCGGCGAGCCCGGCGCCGACGACGGCGACCTCCGTGGACGTCGATTCCGTCAGGGGACCGAAGCGGTCGGCGTCGTCCGTCCGCGCGAGCCAGGGGGAGGTGTGGGTCCCGGGGAGCGATGCGTCGGGGGAGAACTCGGCGACCATCGGTCTCGCTCGCTACCACGAGCGGCCGGGTAAAACCGGCGTGTCGATGCGGTGTCGGTCGGAGACCGGTTCACGGCTTCAGCGACGCGGTCACTTGGTCGAGTCGATCAGTCGACCGCCGAGGAGCCGCGCCTCGGAGCGAGAGAGGTCGACGCTGATCGTCCTCGTTCCCGCCCCGGGACCGGTCGCCTCCAGGGTGAGCGTGATCGGCTCGCCCGGTTCGACGGCGGCCGCGACCTGGGTGTCGATCCGACCGGCCCGGCCCTCGAACTCACCATCGACACCGTCCAGCAGCCGGTGCAGATTGAGACTCATGTCCCCTCTTTCGACGAAGGTATATAAACCAGTCAGCCATCCGGACCGAAAGTGAAACGACGGCGTCAGGACGGGTCCGAACGACCGGACTCCAGCAGGTCGGGCAGGTCGTTCACCGACTCACACACCGCAGCCGCGCCCACGTTCGCGAACGTGGTTCGACCGGACCGACCGGTCAGCCCGCCGGAGAGGACCCCGACGCCGTGGTAGACGCGCCGCGAATCGACATCCGCAGCATTGGTCGCCGTTCGCACGTCGTCTACCGTGTCCCCGACGAAGACGACGGCGTCGGCGTCGAGGCGCTCGGCGAGGGTCGTGAGGGCGGCCGGATGGGGTTTGCCCTCCTCCCAGTCGTCCATCGTGAAGCGGTGGGCGGGCGGGATCGAACCCAACCCGACCCGGTCGAGCGCAATCTCGGCCTCCGCCGCGGGCCGGCCGGTGAGAATGCCGAGGTCGACGTGCTCGGTGAGCCACTCGCGCGTCTCGCTCGTGATGACGACCGGTTCGTCGTGGATGAACCCGCGAGGAGTCGTGTCGTCGCTGTCCCCGTCGCTACCCCCACCAGTAGCCGTCGAGGTGAAACCCCGGTCGACGTCGGTGGGGCCCGGTCGGGCCGGGACGTCGGGTTCGCCGCCCTCGAGGGCCCGGTAGAGGTCCGTGCCGAGGTACAGCGCCTGGAAGACGTCCCG
>SLIS01000452.1 GCA_007135505.1 Halovivax sp. | reverse complement strand
GTACCGGATATAGGATGAACACCAGTGCTCCGAGCGTCAACGAATCCTGCAACTCACGATCGGAAATCACCGCGGCGTATCGGTGTAACCGTTCTCGTTCCGCGAGGAGGGCGACGAGCACGATGGCGATCGAGGTCGACGCGAACAGTTCCCCGTAGCCGACGAGTAGACCGAGCAACGCGACCAGAAACACGGTGATCGAGGTGGTGAGACCGACGTCGGCCGTATCTATCGCGAAACGAATGTACGCGACCAGAACGGCGATAGCCGCGGCCAGCGCGAGGTAAATGGCCACCACGACGACAGCCTGCCCAGTCTGCTCACCGACGAAGACCACGATCGGCCCAGCACCACACAGTAACGCCATCGTCCGCAATCCGGCGTACTTCCGACGCGGGAGCCGCTCCCGTTCCAGCCCGATCAGCCCGCCCGTCGCGACCGCCACGAGCACCCGTCCGAGCAACTCCGGGACGGCAAATCCTTCGATCATCGACGATCCTGGTCTCGCTTCGATCGAGCCCGCCGGGGCCAGTCCGCGAAGCGGGGGTGCGGGACCGGCGAGCGATCGTTGGGGTCGCTCGTAGCGTCCCCAGGCCAGCCGGGACGAACCGGAGCACACCCACGGCCTCTCCCGGCTGCGGTGGGGACAGCCGCAGTCGAGCGAGTACCGATCGACGTCGGATCGGATTGCAAGGGCATGCGGTCCCGATACACCGTCGACGACCAAAACCCTCATCACCGTCTGAACGTGACGAGAATCGGTTGGCGAGCAAGCGTTCCCGGTCGGTGACCGGTAGTTACCCACGGCCAGCCAGTCACGGCCAGCCGATCAGTCGACCACGATCCGGTCTGGGACGAACCGGATCGGACCACAGTATCAACTACCCACCGATCGTTGGACGAGTATGACGACCCACCGGTGGCCCCGTCCGTCGCGCTGGGCGACGGTCGGGCTCACGACACTGGTCCTGGTCGGTGGTTCGTTGCTGCCGGTGCCGTTCGAACGGCACTCGTCGTTCGAGGGACTCGGCCCCGATACGATCCTGCACTTCCTGGGATACGCCGGGCTAGCCGTGACGCTCGCCGATGCACTGGCCGACGATGAGATTTCACCCGCTTCTCGTGGTCTGCTAACCGTCGGAACTGCCACCGGGATCGCTGTCGGAACCGGGCGGTTGCAGCGGTACGTGCCAGGCCGAGCCCACGAGCGGACGGACGTGCTTGCCGGAATCTTCGGCGCTATCATGGGCGTCCTGTGGACTATGGCCTCCGCCGGACGATGGACTCCGGATCGAGAGCGCGATCGAGTGTATCGATCGGTTCCTCGGTAGCGCGGTCGACCGACTGGAAGGAGGCGCGATCGAGACGGATCGGCCGACCGAGAACCCGACCCAGCAGCCGAGTCTGTATCGATCTTAACGTTCGGCATCTTCCGACGGAATTGGACGGCGAGCGAGACCGCTCGCCAACCGACAGCAACGGGGAGAGACCCTCCGTTGCGCGATCGGGGCCCTCGGACGGCCGTTCTCCGTGGTCGGTACCGGCGACGAACAGTATTGCACATTTTCCAAAATACTTTATCTGTCGGTGCCGTACGATCCAGTATGTCGGATCCATTCGTCGTTATCGGCGGAGACGCGGCCGGAATGAGTGCGGCGAGCAAGGCCAAACGCGAGACGCCCGATCGCGAGGTGATCGTCTTCGAGAAGGGCGAATGGGTCTCCTACGCAGCCTGCGGGATGCCTTACTACGTGAAGGGTTCGGTCGACGAACTCGAAGACCTCGTCGCGATAACGCCGGAGGAGTTCCGCGAAGAGCGCGACGTCGACGTCCGGACCGGTCACGAGGTCGTCGGGATCGACCCCGACGAGAAGACGGTCACGGTGGAGCGCGACGGCGAGACGTTCGAACAGGCGTACGACGACCTGCTGATCGGGACCGGCGCAAGAGCGATCGAACCGCCGTTCGACGGACTCGACCTCGAGGGCGTCTTCACCATCCACGATATGGACGAGGCCGACGCCATCGAGCGGTACGTCACGGAGCGCGAGCCGGAGACGGCCGCCATCGTCGGCGGCGGCTACGTCGGCGTCGAGATGGCCGAAGCCCTCGACGAACACGGGATCGACGTCTCGATGTACGAAATGCTTCCCCGGACGCTCCAGCCGTTCGGCGAGGAGACGGCCCGCATCGTCGAGGAACACATTCTGGAGCAAGGCGTCGAGCTCCACCTCGAAACGGCCGTCCGGGGCTTCGCCGGAGACGGGACCGTCGAAACGGTCGCCTACGAGGACGACGATGGATCGGTGGCGACCGACGACGCCGACCTCGTCATCGTTGGCGTCGGCGTCGCCCCGAACGTAAAGCTAGCCGAGGATGCGGGAATCGAACTCGGGCAGACGGGCGCCATCGCGACCGACAACTACGGGCGGGCCTACGACGCGTCCGACGGTTCCGTCATCGAGACCGTCTACGCCGCCGGCGACTGCGCCGAGGCGACGAACGTCGTCACCGGCGAACCCGATCACGTCCCGCTCGCGCTGACGGCAAATCGGGCCGGCCGAGCGATCGGATCGACCGTCGCCGGGAAGCCGATGAAAACGGGCGGGACCGCTGGGACGGCCATCGTCAAGGCGTTCGATCTCGGCGCGGCGCGGACGGGAATTCTCGACACTGAACGGGCGAGAGAGGCCGGATTCGAACCCGTTGCTGTTACGATCGAGGCGCCGACCCGACCCCACTACTACCCCGGAGCGACGGATCT
>SLIS01000411.1 GCA_007135505.1 Halovivax sp. | reverse complement strand
GGATTGACCGCCATGGTCGGCGTCAGCGTCGCGATCATCCTCTTCGAGGGAGGCTACCACCTGCACCTCGACAAATTACGCGAGAGCCCGGCTGCGCTGACGCGACTCGTCACCGTGGGCGCTGCGCTCACCTGGCTGGGAACGGCCCTCGCGGTCGTGATCTTCCTCGATACCAGCCCGGAGGTCGGATTGCTGGTCGGCGCACTGCTGATCGCGACTGGACCGACGGTGATCGGTCCGATCCTGCAGGTCGTTACCGTCAGAGATCACGTCGCGTCGCTGCTCGAAGGTGAGGGCGTCATCAACGACGTGACTGCGGCGATCCTCGTTGTGGTGGTCTTCGAGGTACTCGTCGCCGACAACGGCTGGTGGCCGCTGCTGGCCGTGGAGTTCGCACAGCGACTCGTGCTCGGCCTGGCGATCGGCGGCCTCGTCGCCGGCGTCGTCTGGATCCTGTTGACCCGGAGCAATCTCGCGCCCGGAAATGGCCCGCTTCACGCGCGCCTGATCGTCCTTGCCGCCATCGTCGTCGCCTACGGCGGCGCCGAGGCAGTGGCCAGCGAGACCGGTATTGCCGCCGCAGCGATGGCCGGATTCGCCCTCGGTAACGTGGATCTGCCGTATCACGAGGACGTCATCGACTTCCTTGACGACATCTCGGTCGTCGTCCTCTCGTTCGTCTTCGTCGCGCTCGCCGCCCTGATCGACTTCGGGGACATTCGGACGCTCGGGCTCGCCGGTCTCGCTGTCGTGATTACGGTCTCGCTCGTGCTTCGGCCGTTCGTCATCTACATCGCGACGACCGACGAGCGCTTTACCCGCAACGAACAGCTGTTCCTCAGCGCGGTCGGCCCACGTGGGATCATTCCGGCCAGCGTTGCGACGCTGTTCGCAGTGGAGTTACAGGCGCTGGGACGGACGCAGGAGGCCCAGCTCCTCGCAGGGACGGTGTTCCTGATTATCTTCGCGACGGTCGTCCTCCAGGCCGGACTCGCTCGACAGATTGCAGAATACCTAGACGTTTCACCAATGCGCACAATCATCATTGGCGCGGGACGGGTCGGCCTGTCCCTCGCCGAACGACTCGAACAGGACGGAGAGAACGTACTGGTCGTGGACGAAGCTCCCGATGCAGTCGAAAAAGCACGCAAACGCGGTCTCCGGGCCATCGAAGGCGACGGTACGTCGGCCGATACTCTCGAAGGGGCCGGAACACCCGACGCGAAAGCGGTCGTTGCGACGACGCCCGACGACGACGTCAACCTGCTGATTTCACAACTGGCCCGGACGACGTTCGACGTTCCGACGGTCGCGTCGCGTGTCAACCAGCCGGAAAACGTCGACGCGTTCGAATCCCTCGGCGTCCAGGCGATCGACCTCTCCATGGCGACGGCCTGGTCGCTCGAGAACGTCCTCGAACGACCGTCGCTGTCGACCTGGATGAACGAGCTCGGCCGGACCGGCGACGTCCAGGAGATCGAGGTCACGGCCGAGGATCTCGTCGGGAAGACGATCGCCGACCTCAACGCCGAGATACCCGACGGCTGTATCGCCGGCCTGCTCACCCACGAGGACGGAACGCGGGAGGTTCCGACTGGCGATCACGAACTTCGAGAGGGTGACCGGGTCACCTTCATCGGGCAAGTGGACGCCGTCGAACAGGCGGTCAAGCGCTTCCACCCACACGATTGATCGCCCGCATCGGATCAACGGCGGCAGCGCTCCTTACTGGCCTCATTTACTGGGTCTACTGATCGTGTTCGTTCGGGAGCGGAATAGTCGCAGTGACGTCTCGATATGACGGATCAGACGACCTCAATGTTGGGCGTGACTGTGATTACTGACGGTTCAATGCGGTGTCGATTCGCAGCTTTTCGCAATTACCTCCGTGACCGAAGCGATCACATCCCTGTCCCCGTCGCAGTCGTAATGGAAGAAGGGGGCTCCGGAGTAGTATTGGGCAATAAACCCAAAACCGTTATACTTGGGGGGTTATTACGTAGTATTGTTCAAAGTTGTATGATCTATACACGGCCAGTTTCGATCGATCCGTCGCCGCTGGAAGGTACCCCGCGCTCGTCGTCGGAGGACGACCCTCTCATCGACGAGTGGTCGCACCGCCTCGAAGGTTCCAAACTCAGTAATCGGGACGATCAACGCACCTCGACCGCTAATCCGGACGGTCTCCATACCGGTCCGACGAAGTGTCCATGTAGCCGAATGTGGCGGCTCTCGCGAGCGACGGCCTCGGCGAACTCCCCACGGGGTGGTGCCTGACGATGCCGACGGACCTCCAGCGTGACCTCGGTCTCCCCGCGACGACTGCCATCGCCATCGGTGCGATGGTTGGGTCCGGGATTTTCATCCTTCCTGGGATCGCCTACGCCACAGCCGGACCGGCTGTCGTCGCCGCCTACCTTATCGCCGGGCTGCTGGTTCTGCCGGCGGCACTGTCGGCCTCCGAGATGGCGACCGCGATGCCCGAAGACGGGGGTTCCTACGTCTACGTCGAGCGAGGAATGGGACCGCTGCTCGGCACGATCGCCGGTATCGGCAACTGGTTCATGCTCTCGTTCAAGGGAGCGCTCGCGTTGATCGGTGGTGTCCCCTACCTCGTTTACGTCGCCCCCGGCCTGGCCGAGTACATCCTGCCGATCGCGCTTGGGCTGGCGCTACTATTTACGGCTCTCAACGTGGTCAGCACGAAGAGTACCGGGAGCCTGCAGTTCGCGATCGTGGGTATCATGGTGCTCGCGATGGCGTACTTCGTCG
>SLIS01000240.1 GCA_007135505.1 Halovivax sp. | reverse complement strand
TTAGAGCAGGCCGGTCTTCTGGAGTTTCATCAGGTCCTCGGTGTCGAGCGTCTCGCCTTCCTTGAACTTCTGATAGATCTCCTCGGCTTCGGCCTTGGCTTCCTCTTTCTTCTTGTCGCGGGCGGACTTGCGCTCGCGCTCTTCTTCTTTGTCCATCTCGCGCAGACGCTTCTGGACGCGCACGAAGTCCTCGTGGTGGCGGTCGGCTGCCTCCTGGGCCTCGACGAAGGACTCGTGCATCTCGTCGGCCTCGTCACGGATGTCGTCGGCCTCGCGATAGGCCTCGATCATCTCGTTGTGGTGTTCCTGGGCCTGGTCTGCGAGTTCCGTCACCTTCTGGTGGTGGGTCGAAGCCTCAGAGCGGACCTCCTCTGCTTCCTCGACGAGACCCTCGAGGTCGTCGTTTTGCTCGAGTTTCCCCTTTCGCTCCTCGTACTCCTCGCGTTTGGCCTCAATCTTCTCGATGAGTTCGCGCTCGTCTTCGGCCGAGAGCACTTCGGTCTGCTGTTTGAACTCGAGTTCCTCGATCTCATCTTCGAGCTGCTCCAGGTCCTTGCCCTCGTCGAGCTCCATGTCCGACTTGAGCTTCTCGACTTTGTCGAACAGCTCGTTGGCTTCCGCGTTGAGCTCGTTGCGCTTTTCTTTGTGCTCTTGAACCTGCTCGTTGAGCTCGTCGCGTTTCTCGCGGTGTTCCTGGGCTTCGTCGACTTTTTCACGCGTCTTCGCGTTGAGGTCGTCGCGTTTGGAGGCTCGTTCGGAAGCGAGCTGGTTCAGCTCGTTTCGTCGGTCCCGGAGCTGTCCGGCCTTCTTGATGAGCTGCCCTTTGGATTTGTTCTCTAAGTCGTCCTCTGTAAGTTCGATGTTCTGTGATTCGTCTACCATTGTTAGTAAACCCTCTGTGCCATTCCCGCACCGACGATAGTGCACGCTCGAGACCTGCGAAACCTCGGTGAAATAAGATTCCCTGTCATCGATTGTCGAGCGATACACGCCGCGCCGGTGGCGTTCTGGTATCAGCTACTACTGTATCCCACAATTTAAATGTACCGGTCGAAGAACCCCTGAAAACCGTTCGCAGGGGCCTTGATCGGCCCATGTAACCGATACACACGGCCCGTGAGAGATTATAAATAACGGCGCCACCAGCGATGGCTGTCCTCGGTTCGCAGGCATGATACGGATCGGTATCCCCTGTTCTCGGTGATCGCTCGAACCGGTCACCGGTACCGAACCACAACAGACCGTATAGGAGTCACCCGAAATACGCCGCCAATCGATCCGCCGCCTCCTCGAGTCGCGGCGTCACGAGTGCGAACCGGAGCCACTCCTCCCGAGAGGAGCCAAACGCCTCACCGGGCATCCCGGCAACGCCGGCCTCGTCGATCAGCCGTTCGGTGTTCTCGAGGGTCCCCGGGAAGCCCTCGAAGCGGGCCATGACGTAGAAGGCCCCGTCGGGACGGGTGTACTCGGCACCGGCGTCCTCGAGGGCGCTCGTGAACGTCTCGACGCGCTCGCGAAGCAGGCCGCGGTTTGCCTCGTAGTACTCTGGTCCGATCTCCTGGAGGGCCTGCACGACGGCGTACTGGGCCGGTCGGCTCCCAGCGACGTTGACCAACATGTGACGGCTCTTGGCGTCGGCCACGAGGTCCTCTGGGAAGATCGCGTAGCCGACCCGAAAGCCCGTGATCGCCAGTGACTTCGAGAAGGCGTTGGTGACGATCCGATTCCCGGAGTCGACCTCGAGGGCACTCGAGAAGTTTCCGGAGAGGTCGTAGTGGTCGTAGACCTCGTCGCTGATCAAGATCGCATCGTGGGCCTCCGCGATCGCGACGAGTTCCGCCATCGTCTTCTCGGGGTAGACCGCCCCCGTCGGGTTGTTGGGCGTGTTGACGACGATGGCGGCGGTTTCCTCGCTTGCGGCCTGCCGGACGGCTTCGGCCTCGAGTTGGCCGTCCGCGCCGGCTTCGACGAACCGCTGAGAGCCCCCCAGCATCGACGTCTTGCCCGGGTAGTAGGGGTAGACGGGGTCGGTCAAGATTACTTCAGATCCCGAATCGCGTTCTAAGGCCCGTGCCATCGCCAGGTAGTTCGCCTCACCCGCACCGTTGGTGACGACGATCTGCCCCTCGTTGACCCCGCGGCGGGCGGCGATCTCCTCGCGCAGTTCTCGAAGCCCCTCGCTGGGTGGGTACTGGAACTGGTCGGACTCGAGGTCGGCGTACTCCCGAAGCGCGTCCCGCAGCGCCTCCGGGGGCTCCCAGTCGGGGTTCCCACTGACCATGTCGATCACGTCCCGCTCTGCCCGCGCGGCGTACTGCATCACGTGAAAGAAAAGTGGCGTCTCGTACTCCATGGGCGTCCGTGTGCGCGCTGACGCCGTGGTTCTTTCGTCCCACGGTCCAAACTACCAGGTCCGATTAATCCACCATGATGGCATGATCAGGCCCCAACCCCTTCCGTCTCACACCCGTTCGTCGAAATATGCTCGAACTTGCACTGTTGTTTATCGTGATCGCGATCGTCGCGGCCGCACTCGGCGCGACCGGCGTCGCCGGCATCACCATGTCAATCGCCAAGTGGCTAGTACTGATCTTCCTGGTGCTGGCTGTGGTGTCGATGCTGCTCTGAATGAGCGGTGTCGGCTTGCTGTATTCACGCTCTGAGTCTCGCATGCCGTTAGTGTGAGATGTTTGTAGTGTCTGTCCGGTGAAGACGTGAGGGGACTCGCAACTTCAGGTGAAGCCGCCTCCTGGTATCGGCCTCGAGTCCGCCA
>SLIS01000089.1 GCA_007135505.1 Halovivax sp. | reverse complement strand
TACGGCGTACCCATCTACTGCGGCGCGTTCGCCGGGATGTCCTGCACGTTGCTGTTCGCCACCGCAATTCACATGCTTTTCGCCGGGTTGCTGGCCGGGGTGGTGTTCGTGCTGAGCAAGCACGTCTTCAACGGCTTCGGGGGCAAACTCGGAACCATCGCGTTCACCGGGTGCGTCGTGGCGGCCCTCTTGCCGGGCAAAGCCCTCAACGTCGCGCCCGTGCCCGGATGGGGCGAAGGCTGGATCATCGTGGTGTACGCGGTGCTGGGCGCCGTGGCGACGTTCGTGCTCAGCGGCCTCGTCATGCTCGCGCCGTTGCCCTTCGAGGACCTCGGCACCCTGCTCGGTCTGGGCGGCGCGTTCGTCGTGACGGTGTTGATGCTCGCGACACTCCGGGTGGTCCGCGATCGGCCGCCGGGGATCGACCTCGAGGCCTTCCCGGTCTCGACGCGGGTCGTCTACTGGATGGCCGCGGCGGCCGTGCCGCTCAATCTGCTCCTGATTCTCCTCCTGGCGACGCAGGCCCCACGGCTCTTCGCCGGCTGGGCGGGGCTGCTCGCCGTCGGTTACGGCTACTACCGGCTTCGAATGAGTTATGACGGCGGGACGGACACGTCTCTCTCGGAGCATGCGGGACGATGACGAGCCACACGTGACAATGCCGATCGAATCCACGGGCGTCGTCGGCGCTGGACTCATGGGACGAGATATCTCGGGACTGCTGGCCAACGCCGGCTACGCGGTGACGCTGGTCGACGTCGACGCCGACGCCCTGGAGCGGGCCCGCCGGTTTCACGAAACCGGCCTCGCCGACGAGTTGCGCGCCGGCGGGATCGAGGTGACCGACACCCCGGCCGACCGGATCGGCTACGAGACCGGGGTGGCGGCCCTCGCAGGCGCCGACTTCGTCGTCGAGGCCGTCCCCGAACGACTCCCGCTCAAGCGCGAGGTCCTCGCCGACGTCGAGGACGCGGTCGACGCCGGCACAGTCCTCGGGACGAACACCTCGTCCCTGACCCCGGGCGACGTCGCCGCGGACCTCGAACACCCCGAGCGAGTTGCCCTCTTTCACTTCGCGAACCCGGCGCTGCACCGGGATATAGTCGAGATCAGCGGCGACGAGACGTCGAATCGCGCCATTGCGATCGCCCGCGAGGTTGCCGAGGCGATCGACCGCGAACCGATCGAACTCGAGCGGGAGTGCCGCGCGAACGGACTTTCGCGGCTCTCCGCGAGCATCAAGTGCGCCGCGACGTGGGAACTGCTCGAGGCAGACCCGGCGGCGATCGACGCCGGCGCGACGGCCGTCGGCTTCGACCGCGGCCCGCTCGAACTGATCGACCGCATCGGACTGGACGTCCACCTGGCGACCGTCGACAACCTCGCCGAGGTCTACGGCGATCGGTACGCGCCCCCGCCGTCGGTGCGCGCCCGCATGGACGACATGGTCGCCGACGGCCGCCTCGGAAAGAAGACCGGCGAGGGTTTCTTCGAGTGGGACGGCGAGCGATGCCTGGTACCGGATCCAGCGGCGACCTGCGACGTGACGCCTATCCTCGCGGCGCTGGTCAACGAGGGTCACCGGCTCGTCGCTGACGGCATCGCCGACGCCGACACGGTCGACCTGATCCTCAAGCGGGGTGGCGACAGCGAGGTCGGTCCCTTCGACATCGAGTCGATGTTCGGACAGGATGAGCTTCGAGCGACCCTCCGGGAGCGCCACGACGAGACCGGGGCGAGCGTCTACGAGCTCGCGTTCTAGCGACGGCAAGTGGGTCCGTTGCGGTTTCGAATACAGAAGGAGTATCGGTCGATCGACCGCTCACACCAGGATCGGCGGCATCGCGTACGGATCGACCTCTACGTCGAGCAGCGTCGGCTCGTCGGCCGCGATCGCGGCCGCGAGTGCGTCGGACAGCTCGTCTGCCGACGCGATCCGTTCGCCGCGACAGCCCAGTCCCTCGGCGACGGTCGCGTAGTCGACGCCCTCGAGGTAGTTCGTCGAGAGTTCGAAGTTGTCGGTGCCGAGCTGGCTGGCTTCGGAGGAGCCCAGGCCGTCGTTGTTGCAGACGACGACGGTCACCGCGAGCTCCTCGCGGGCAGCGGTCTCCAGGTCGGCGATGTGATAGCCAAGCGCGCCGTCGCCCGTGAGCGCCACCACGTCGGTCTCCGGCTGCGCCACCTGCACGCCCAGCGCCTGGGGGAGACAGGCGTTGATGCCGTCGCTGCCGCGGGCCTGGACGTACCCCAGGCCGGGTTCGGCCACCTCGTAGAAGGCGCCCGAGAAGAATCCCGAGTAGCTCGTCGCGCTGACGAGGACGCCGTCGTCGGGCACGAGTCGGTCGAGTTCGTGGACGAGCCGGTGGGATCTGATCGGCTCGGCGTCGCTCGTGAGGTCGTCCTCGTACGAGCGCTTCCACTCGCGACGCTCGGCCGCGAACTCGTCGATTCGGTCGGCGCGGTCGGCGTAATCATCGGGATCGAGTTCCGCGAGCCACGCCTCGAGCGTCGCCCGGAGGTCGGCCGCGACGGCGACGTCGGCGTCGCAGTTCCGGCCGAGCCAGGCCGGATCGAGGTCGACGTGGACCACGTCGGCGTCGTCGGGTAGCAGCGACCAGCCGACCGTCGTCAGGTCGCCGAATCGGGTCCCGAGACCGATCACGAGGTCGGCGCTCTCGAGTGCATCGTTCGCCACCTGGCAGAAGCCCCACCGGCCGACGACCCCGAGCGCGTACTCCTCGGTCTCCGCGACGGCACCCTTGCCGTTGATCGAC
>SLIS01000330.1 GCA_007135505.1 Halovivax sp. | reverse complement strand
TCGCCCGGGATCGAGACCGCCTCGCCCGTGATCGGTCCGTCGACGATGAGCGGGGCCCGGCCGTTCTCGCGCGTGCTCCGGGCCGTCGCGCCGAGGGCCTCGATCGCCTCGAGCAGCGGCCCCTGCGGGCGCGAGCGGAGGGAGGCATCGCCGGTCAGCACGGTCGTTCCGTCGACCAGCGCGGCGACGGCCGTCACCAGGCGCATCGTGGTGCCGCTGTTCGCACAGTCGACGACGTCCTCCGGAACGGCCGGCTCACCGTCGAACCCCTCGATCACGAGGTCGCCGTCGGCTCGCCGGGCGACGGTCCCGCCGAATGCCTCGACCGCCCGTGCCGTCGCCCGCGTGTCCGCACTCCAGAGCGGGTTCTCGACGACGGCCGTCTCGCCACACCCCGCCGCGAGGATCGCGCGGTGGGTGTAGCTCTTCGACGGCGGCGCGGGGACGGTCCCGTGTAGGGTCGCTGGCGAGAGGTGGACGTCCATACCACAGCACTCGGTCGGTTCGCCTATGACGGTACCGGTCGCGACAGTCGGGCGCAGGACCACGGTTCGACCGCGTGAAGGCGGCCGTCTCGCTCGCCGCGAAGCGTGCAATTATGTAACGTCCGGCGATACGGACGTGCATGGACGTAGATCTCTCGCAGCTTCGCAGCCACCTCGCGGAAACCGACCTCGACGGCTACCTCATCGACGCACCCGGATCGGACGCCGACCAGCGCTACGTCTCCGGCTTCAGCGCGCCGGACGCCTACCAGACGCTCGTGACGGGAGACGGCGTCCACCTCCTCGTCTCGGGGCTGGAATACGGTCGGGCGACGAGCGAGGCGGCCGCGGACACCGTGACGAACACGGCCGCCTACGACGCCCAGGAGCTCCAGGCGGAGTACGGCCCGCGCGAGGGCAAGCTCCGGATGCTCGAAGCGTTCCTCGCGGACCACGACGTGGCGTCGGTCGCCGTCCCCGAGGACTGCCCCGTGGGGACGGCCGACGGGCTTCGCGAACGCGGCATCGACGTCACCGTCGAGACCGAGGGCGTCGTCGGTCGGATACGAGCGACGAAGACCGACGAGGAGATCGAACACGTGCGCGCGACGCAGGCTTCGAATCAGCTGGCGATGGCCGTCGCCGAGGGGTTGATCGCGGGCGCCGAGGTGCGAGACGGCGTCCTCTATCACGAGGACGAACCGCTGACGAGCGAGCGCGTCACGACCGAGATCGAGATCGCGCTCCTGCGCGAGGGCTGTGCCCTCGACGAGACCATCGTCGCCTGCGGGGCGGACGCCGCCGATCCACACGACCGCGGCAGCGGACGGCTCGAGGCGGGCGAGTCCATCGTGATCGACATCTTCCCGCGTGACAAGGAGACCAAGTACTACGGCGACATGACCCGGACGTTCGTCCGCGGCGAGCCGAGTGACGAGCTCGCCCGCCGCTACGAGGTGACCCACGAGGCCTTCGAGGCCGCCCTCGACGCCATCGAACCGGGCGTCACCGGCGAGGCGGTCCACGACCGGGTCTGCGACGTCATCGAGGACGCCGGCTACGCGACACTGCGAAGTGACCCGGAGACCGACACCGGCTTCATCCACGGCACCGGCCACGGCGTCGGGCTGGACATCCACGAGGGACCGCGAATCTCCTTCACCGGCGGCGAGCTCGAGGCCGGTCACGTGGTCACGGTCGAACCGGGCATCTACGATCCCGCGGTCGGCGGCGTCCGCATCGAGGACCTCGTCGTCGTCACCGAGGACGGCTACGAGAACCTCACGGACTACCCGATCTCGATCGAGCCCGAAGACCGTCGGTGAACCGCTCGCTTCGCTCGCGGACACCTGACGCACTCACTAGGTGCCTGCACTGAGTAGTCGACTCGTCACGATCGCAGCTGCTCAATCTACGGGTTTCGGCCCACCTGCCAGCCGGGTAATTCAGCCTACTTGCCAGCCGCCCCGACTACGGTCGTGCGAGCAGGACGCCCCGTCGGGTTGCCTCGGTACGACGATCTGACCGACTCCCACGCACACACATTCACCGCGAAGCGTTCTACAGCACCCTCACCGATCGAACTTCTTTTGCGCGGCGCGGGGATAGGAACGTCCAATGGAGGTTCTGATCGTCGGTGCCGGCGCGATGGGGCGGTGGATCGGCGACGTGCTGGACGCGTCGATCGCCATCACTGATCTCGACGAGGCGACCGCCCGCGACGCGGCCGCGGCCATCGACGCTCGCGCAGTCCCGCTGGAGCCGGCCCCCGACGAACCGGCGTTCGACGTCGTCTGCCTTGCGGTGCCGATGGGAGTGATCGAGGCCGCGGTTGAGGCCCACGCGCCACGGGCCGAGGGCGCGGTGGTGGACGTCGCGGGCGTGATGGAACCCGCCCTCGACGCGATGGCCGACCACGCGCCGGGGCTCGAACACTGCAGTCTGCACCCGCTCTTCGCCCCCGAGCGTGCGCCCGGCTCCGTTGCCGTCGTCACGCGATCGGCGGGCCCGCTGACGGACGCCATCCTGGACGACGTTGCCGACGCCGGCAACGCGCTGGTCGAGACGACGGCCGCCGAGCACGACGGCGCGATGGCGTCCGTCCAGGCGGCGGCGCACGCGTCGGTGCTGGCGTTCGCTCTGACCGCGAAACCAGTCCCGACTGCGTTCGAGACGCCGCTGTTCGCCGCCCTCCGCGAGCAGATCGAGCGACTCGCCGCCGGGACGCCGCGCGTCTACGCCGACATCCAGGCCGAGTTCGACGGCGCGGAATCGGTCGCGGCTGCCGCCGAGCGGATCGCGAG
>SLIS01000305.1 GCA_007135505.1 Halovivax sp. | reverse complement strand
TTGCCGTATACCCGTTCTGGGGGTCCATCGTCTTCCAGTAACCTGACGCAATCTTCGTCAGGAAGGTCAGGATCGAGTTTCCGAAGAAACGGAACGGTGGCATGTCCGATCTGAACTCCTTGTACAACAACCGATTCCCCTTTGCGTAGTCTGCTTCGTCTTCGACGATCGGATCCAGCAACTTCGGCAATTGATCAAGATCCATCTGTCCGTCGCCGTCGACGGTTGGTACGATGTCGACTTTGTCCTCGAGTGCGGCCAGATATCCGGTTTTAATAGCCCCTCCAGCACCCAGATTCTCGCGGTGCTGGATCGGCACGACACGGCCAATCGAATCTTCGATAATCGCTCGCTGCTCGAGCATCGTCTGTCCACCGTCTGCGACGATCTCCGATTCTCGTGTTTCACCACGTTCGTCGAGTCCACCGGTGTACTCGAGTGTCAACCCATCAGCATCCGCTCGAGCGGCCTCGTGGATCTCGTCCCACGTGCCATCAGTAGAGCAGTCGTCGATGAGGTACATCCGGTCGACGTAGTCGGGCATCTCGCGGATTACGTCACCGACGAACCCCTCTTCATTGTACGCTGGAATAACAACACCAACGGTATGTTCCCGATACATTACAGTTTCTTGTACGTGAATCCGTTCTCGAGTGCGTCCTCTTCAAACGTTCCATCGACGTCTACCAAAACCGGGTCCAAACGCATATCGTACGTCAGGTCACCGAAGTTGAGTCCGTGGAACTGACTGTGTGGGGTTCCGATGATGAGTCCGTCGAACCCTTCCACGTTGAGTTCCTCCTGAACCTCGATCCCGAACTCGTCGCGCATGAGTTCATCATCGGCGTGAGGATCGAACCCAACGACATCGATATCGAACTCGTGTAGCGTGTCGATCACACCATCAATCGCAGAGGTTCGGATGTCGTCGACATCAGGCTTGTACGTCAGCCCAAGCACGAGCACGCGACTGTTTCCGAGCACCTTCTCGCTCTCGTTGAGCGCCTTGATCGTCATGTCGGCGACGTGGGTCGGGACGTACTCGTTGACCTCGCGAGCTTTCTGGATCAGTTCCGGCGAAAAGCCCTGCTGTTCGCTCTCGTAGATCAGATAGAACGGGTCGACGGGAATACAGTGTCCACCGACGAGCCCAGGGCGGTAGTCGTGGAAGTTCCACTTCGTCTCGGCAGCCTCGAGCACCGACTCCGTATCCAAACCGAGGTGGTCACAGGCGACAGCAAGCTCGTTGACCAGCGCAATATTCAGATCCCGCTGTGTGTTCTCGACACACTTTGCGGCCTCTGCAGTCTCGATCGTCGGTGCACGATGCACACCAGCGTCGACGATCGATTCGTACAAGCCAGCGACGTCAGCAAGCGTCTCTTCAGTCAGCCCACTCACGATTTTCACGACGTTTCGAAGCCCGTGTTCGCTATCACCCGGCACCATTCGCTCGGGCGAGTAGCCAACCCCGAACTCTTCACCAGCGACCAGTCCAGATGCCTCCTCGATCGCCGGGACGAATACTTCGCGTGTTGCACCCGGGTACACTGTCGACTCGAGGACGACAGTCGTCCCCTCTTCGAGATGCTCACCGATCGTCCGTCCAGCGCTCTCGACGAGGCCCAGGTCGGGTTTCTCGAGATCGTCAACTGGTGTCGGAACGGCAACAATGACGTACTCTGCCTGTTCAATCGCAGCTGAATCGGTCGTGAAATCGATCTCACTGGCGGCGATACTGTCGTCTCCGACGTCACCAGTTGGGTCCGTGCCGGACTCGAGCGTATCAACTTTGGTTTGACTGACGTCGTATCCTAAGACGTCGTGCCCTTCCTCGTCGAGTTCGTATGCCAGTGGAAGGCCGACATAACCGAGTCCTACGATACAGATCGTCGCTGTGTCCCCCTTCGATTTTGAGTGTGTGTAAACGTTATTGCTCATCTGTAGTGCTGAAATCGCTCTTCCGGAACCGGTTGTAGCTGTCTCTCTATTTGGTAGCTCTTTTAGTGAGCTGACAGCGATCGAAATGAACTGTGGCGTGGATACCGGCCTGCACAATCACTAGATCAGCCTCCATAGCTGGAGGACTTGAGTCAGCGCATCTTCGTATCCGATCCGCGTTCCAATCATGATATGGCACCTCAATCGCTGTAGTCTAGAGATCCGATTCCAGTAACGAACGAATTTCTTAGTCGCTGAATAGTATAAATAGCGAACATAAATAGTTACTGGCTATTGACTCGGGTGTGAATGAGTATCATAATAAGAATATGCATTGGTATCGCTTCAAGAACGTGATCTCGGCGATCGCGGCACAAGAACCCGAAACGGTCCAATACTGTCGCGGCGACAACCGGCCACGAAAGACAACCGAAAAACACCGCCCCATCACACAAGTGCCCAAGATCCCGAGCACAAGCCCTGCCATGTCGGACAATCGTCTGACTGACATTCTTGAGGGAGTTCGTGGACACACCTGCTATGGCGCTGCTATCGATCGTCGACCACCACCACGAACACCGACCGACGAACCACCGGAGGCAATAACCCATGTCGACGCGATCCGCAACGAGACGCCCGACCCGAAGCACGCGTCTCAAGACGTGGCCGGCGTACCTCCTGGCCGTCTGCTTCCCGGGCACTGGACACGTCGTCGCTCGAGAGTGGAAACGCGGCCTCAGCTGGGCCGCGCTGTGCGGTGTGGCGCTCGTCTTTCTCAGCACCGGCACGCTCCTCACCGACGGGTCGCTCACCGAACCGATCATCGTCACCACCCTCCGACTCGAGCA
>SLIS01000046.1 GCA_007135505.1 Halovivax sp. | reverse complement strand
TGATAATCGGGAGACAGCATTTATGGTCGTCGTATTTCTATCAGGTGTTGGTGTACAACTAAATGTCGCAAGGGGTGCTTATCGTCGACGACTCCCATTTTATGCGGAATCTCCTGCGCCAGATTCTGGAAGCGGATTACCGCATCGTCGGCGAGGCGTCAAACGGAGCCGAGGCAGTCAAACTGTACAAAGAAGAATCCCCCGACATCGTCATGATGGACATCGTGATGCCGAAGTGCAACGGCATCAAGGCCACGGCGGCGATCAAGAAACTCGATCCCACCTCTCGGGTCATCATGTGTACGAGTGTCGGTCAGCGTGAGAAGATGAAACTCGCGGTCAAAGCCGGTGCCGACGGCTACGTGACCAAACCGTTCGAGGAACCGAGTGTTCGCAAGGCACTGGCAGACGTCGTCGCTGCATGACGCGAGTACTCGTCGTCGACGACTCCCGGTTCATCCGGACGGTCGTCGGTGACGCATTGACGGCCGAAGGGTACACCGTCGAGGTGGCCCCCGACGGCGAATCCGCCGTCGAGGCAGTCACGTCGGTCGAGCCCGACGTCGTGACGATGGACGTCGAGATGCCAGGGATCGGCGGTATCGAAGCTGTCGAGCGAATCATGGCAACCAGACCGACGCCGATCGTCATGCTGAGTGCCCACACGCGATCCGGTGCAGCCGAGACGATGGACGCGCTAGCACGTGGCGCAATGGACGTCATCGAAAAGCCCGATGGCTCCGACGGTCGCAACCTCGCTCACCTCACGGACGAGCTCTGTGAGTCGATCGAGGAACTCGTCGGCGCCTCGATCTCGTCGCTCGCCCTCGCTCGCACGGCGGCGAGCGCGCATCGAACGGAATCTCGAACGGATGACGCGGGTGTGGCCGACCGAACGGCACGAGGGGACTCGTCTACGATGGGTCCGTCCGGCGAGACGGCGATCGCTGCTCACACCAGTCGGACCGACGGACGAACCGCCCAGCGCGGACCCCACCAGCGGGACCGGCGACCGGTTACGATCGACGGACCCGTCAACCAGGGACCGGTCGTCGTCATCGGTGCGTCGACGGGCGGTCCGCGGCTGGTCGAGGAAGTTCTCGCAACCCTGCCACGATCGCTCGACGCGCGAATCGTGGTCGTCCAGCACATGCCGGCTGACTTTACCGACCGATTCGCGGCGCGGCTCGACGACGTGTCCGAATACGCCGTCAGGGAGGCAGAATCTGGTATGCTGGTGACCGGCGGTGACGCCGTCGTCGCCCCTGGAGACGCCCACCTCGAGATCCAGGATACGATCGACGGCGACCTGCTCGTTTCGTGTTCGAAGTCGGCCCACGTCCACGGCGTTCGACCGTCTATCGACGTGACGATGGAGTCCGTGGCGTCGGTTCGGCCGGACGAACCCATCGGCGTCGTGTTGTCCGGCATGGGTCGTGACGGTGTCAGCGGCATCGAGGCGATGAACGCCGTCGGGGCGACGACGTTCGCCCAGGACGAACGCACGAGCCCGGTGTTCGGGATTCCGAGACGGGCAATCGAGACGGGTGCGATCGACGAGATCGTTCCCATCGACGAACTGGCGCACCGACTGGCTAATTCGGTGGCTCAACGGGCCGAAGAGCCGACTGGGGGTGTCGAGACCAATGGATGACTACGTCCGGGAATTCGTCGAAGAGAGCGAAGAGGCAATCACGGAATTGAACACGTTAGTGCTCGAACTCGAGCGCTCGCCGGACGACGACGCTGTCATCGACGAGATCTTTCGAACGGCCCACACGCTCAAGGGCAATGCCGGGGCAATGGGGCTCGATCGGGTGAGCGATCTCGCACACGCGCTCGAAGACCTACTCGACGCGATCCGGACGGACGCCGTAGATGTCTCTCCGTCCCTGATGGATACTATCTTCGAGGCGCTCGACTGCCTCGAGACGATGCTCGACGAGGTCGCTCGTCGGGGAACGATCGGGACGAATGCATCCGCGACCATTCGAGCCCTCAGAGAACCACTCGCCGATCGCTCCGAGCCGTTCACCGAACCCACCGACGCCGAAATCAACGCGACACTTGCACGGTTCGACCCGCCGTCCAATCCCGAACACGACGCGTTCCTGGTCCGATTGGCGATCTCCGAGTCGGGTACGTTGAACAACGGTCTCGTCGTCATCGAGGCGTTGATCGACGCGTTCGACTTGCTCGGGACGGTCCCATCACGGACGGCGATCGAGAACGACGAACACGGTGACCGGATCGACGCCGTCTTCGCGAGCGCTGTCGGTAAATCGTCGATCGCTGCCGCCCTCGAACCGGTCGGCGCCGTCGAGATGTTCCACATCGTTCCGGTGAGCGATCAGTTCGAGCAGGTTCCGTCTCGTTCAGCTGGCTCGGCAAGCGACGACGACCTGACGTCGGTCGACCTCTCCTCTGATGAGGCTAACGAGATGTCCGTCGACGACCTGCTCGACGAGTTCGACGAACTGGACGACATCGACGCCCTCGCCGAGGACATCGAGGACGCGAGCGAGTTCGAGAACATCGACGACGCGGGGTCGTTCGACGACCTGTTCGACGATGCCGGGACGACCGCCGAACCCGAGTGGACAACGGTTGACGATTCGGACGATTCGTCCGCGGACGTCGACGACGCCAGTGCGGTTTTCGAGGAACTAAAGTCCGAAGTCGAGATGGTCGGATTCGACGAGTTGCAGGACGAAATTGCCGAACTCGAGTTCGACGAATACGACGCCGAAGAGGAGATCGGAATGGACGAACTGCTCGGTGACGACATCGA
>SLIS01000292.1 GCA_007135505.1 Halovivax sp. | reverse complement strand
ATGCGTGGTAGTCCGTAGGTCGTCGCGACGGCCATCCCGGTGGCGATCAGCCCGTCGTGAACGAGACCGGTGTGTTCGACGACGGCGTCTTCGGACTTGCCGACCCACATCGAGTCGTGACCGGGCGAGTCGTGTCCGGGGGCACCGTACGTATCCGCGTCGGTCTGGTCCATGACCTGACCGCGTTCGCGGGCGTCCTGGACGCCCGGGGCGTTCAGGACGCCGCGTTCGTCGAGTTTGGTAACGGCCATCGCGTCGTGGCCGGTCGCGTCGATGACGAGATCGGCCTCGACGGCGATCGGGTCGACACAGGTGATCTCGCGGGGCAGGGCGTGAACGGGCGTCCAGTTCATGACGATGCCGCCGACGCGGTGGTCCTCGCGGATGACGATGTCGGTGAACTCCGTCATGTTCTGCATCTTTGCGCCCGCGTCACAGGCGGCCTTGATGAGGCCGGAACAGGCTTCCGGACCATTGGCGACGTACAGCCCCTCACTGTCCTGGGACTGCTTGTACGAGACGTCGAGTTCCTCCAGGATCTGCTGGGCCGGGTCACGGACGGTGACCTTGTTCATCAAGAAGCCACCGAGCCAGAAGCCACCGCCGAGGTAGTTGTTCTTCTCGACGACCATCGTCTTGACGCCGCGCTCCGACAATTCCTTCGCAGCCGTCAGGCCCGACGGGCCACCGCCCACGATGATGACGTCCGAGTCCGAGAAGTCCATGAACTCCTCGGTCCACTCCTGACCGATTGCGCGCGTTACGTCCGCCTCGCCGACGTCGCTGAACTGGTCGAAGTCGCTCATACAACTCGGTGTTATCTCCGGGTAGTAAAAAGCGTATCGTGACCGGTCGAATGGTACCACCGACGAGGCGGTGGTGACAATCGGGTGTGAGCGTCCGTACGACGGCAGGAGCCACTGAACGGGAGCCGGCAACTGCAAGCTTACACTCCTCGGATGGGCCAACCCATCGACCTGCATGGGCTTTCGCGAAGATTCCGTCAACGCGCTCAGACGAACGATCCTGCCGCAGTTGCACTACGTAGTCCACGGGACGTTCGAGGGCTACGCAGTCAGTCACACCACCGAGGACGAGTACGTCGGAACCGTCCACTGCACGGAAGACGAGATCGAAGCGATGCTCTCGGAGATCGACTTCTCTCGCAATCCGATCGCTTCGCTCAAGGTTCGGTTCGACGGAAACACGTCCGAGGGATCCTGGGTCTGGCGAGATCATCCCTTCGCCGACGACCAGCTCCACGTCGTGTTGCACGCGGACGAGGACCGCGACGATCGGGTCGACGTCTACGCACACTGGGAACGGTCGTGGATTCGCCATCCGTACGCACACTACGTCGCCCGTGGCTACGACGCCGATCGGGGCGTCGAGCTCACCCGTCGACTCCTCGAGCAGTGGGACGGTCATTCACTCTCCGGCGGACGGAGCCTGGCGGTCGAACGGGACAGTATGTTCGTGAGGTGGGTGAGCGAGCACCTATCCCTCTCAATTCGCCATGCCACGGAGATGACGCTCGCCATCCGCAATCGACTTCCACTGGTCGACGGTGAGCCGTCCTTCACGCGCGATACGTCGGGCGAACGGGATGCCGTCTCACCGCACATTACGGACGACATCTAGTCGTCCGAAAAACGGCTTACCGGACGAACGATAGCTGATCGAGGGCGGCCTTAGCCCCCGAGCCGTGGGTCCGCCGAGTCGGCAGCCGTCACTTTCGTCAGCGGTCGCGACAGTCGACGGCTTTTGCCCTGGCTCGCTCGATTACCGTCGGCCGTCCACGGACGCTGATCTCGACGGTACTCCCGCTGTACTCGACGGATTCGACCACGGCGGTGTCGTAGAGCCACGAGAGCATCCCCATGGTCGCGTCGTTCTGTGGCAAGCGGAACGATTCGTGGTCGGTCGGCAGTCGCCGGACGATCGCGTCGACCAGTGAGTCGACGTTCGTCCCGGCCGTTGCACTGATGGGAACCGGCGCCGTCGCGGTCTCCGAGACCGATTGGCGCGTCCGGCGCCGCTGTGCGCCATCGAGTCGGTCGATCTTGTTGAGTGCTGTAACGACTGATTTCGGCTCGACGTCCTGGGCGGCCAGTACGTCGAGTGAGACCTGAATCTTCTCGCGGATCGTGTCCGCCTGATCGGTGGCGTCGACAACCAGGACCACGACGTCCGCCGCTCCGGCTTCGGACAGCGTCTCACTGAACGACCGAACGAGGTCGTGCGGAAGGTCCTGCACGAAGCCGACCGTGTCCGTCACGAGTGCGGGTCTGTCGTCGATCGTCGCGCGTCGAGTCGTCGTCTCGAGGGTCTCGAACAGTCGATCCTCGATCGCTGCAACGGCGTCCTCGTCGTGGTGTTGGGGCTCGGCGTCGGCCACCGACAACTCGTCGGCGAGCCGGTGCAAGAGCGTCGACTTGCCTGCGTTGGTGTATCCTGCCAGGGTGATCAGGTCGAACCCCTCTTCGCGTCGACGTTCGCGGACCTCCGCCGCTGGTTCGGGGAGTGCCGCGAGTTTCGTTTCGAGTCGATCGATCCGATCTTCGACGTCGTACAGGGGTGAGCCCTTCTCGGTCCGACGATTGAGCAATCCCTCGTCGGCCCCTTCGCGTATCCGCGGAAGGTCGTATCGGAGGCGGGCCAGTTCGACCTGGTGTTGTGCCCGCGACTGCTGTGCCCGTTCGCCGAAGATCTCGAGGATCAGGCGGTAGCGATCGAACACCGGCGTACCGTCGGGGAGGCGATCCTGGAGCGTGGTCGTCTGTTTTGGGGTTAGCCGACCGTCGAAGACGACCAGCTCAGCGTCGTACGCCCGGACGAGTTCGACGAGTTCGTCGACCTTGCCGGAGCCCAGTTTCGTTCCTGGGTCGGCTTGCCGTACCTGCGTGCATTCGCCCGTCACGACGTAGCCGGCCGCTTCCGTCAGCGCGCGGATTTCGTCCGTTTCGACCGGCGGTCGTGCCGCCCGTGCGGCGACGATTGCACCTGGTCCCGGTACCTGACTGTGCTGTCGATTCGATTTTCGTGTCATCTATGTTGTGTCGTCTGTGGTTCACCGCTCGATTCGGCTGGTCAGAGCCGGGGCTCGTCACGTATCGAATCCGGGACTGTCGACCCACCGGTGGCGTATCCGAACACCTGGGGTCGGGACGCGGGGCCGTTGCACTCGGCACCGTATCTGGTGACCCAGCGGTCGTCTTTCACGCTCGATCTCCGACGGAACTGTCCTACGAGTGGCCGATCGCCCGCCCGTAGGGTCGTCGACCGGTCATGGCCAGCCGCGTTATTCGATCCCGCTCAACGAAAGAGAGAGGTCTCCATGGTCCTCACGGTACGCAACGACAAATTCCCTGAAATACGTTGTGGTCGATTTTGAACGCGACGGAGCGTTCCGGTCAGCTATTCGCCCGCGAGGTCGCCTGATCGAATCCGGTCTTCGGCTGCGCCGAGAGCGGCGTCTCGATCGAACGAATCCACGATCGCGCGGAGTGTCGACTCGTCCGCTTCAGCGAGGTCTCGCGCGTGATCGGTCATATTCGGGATCGCCCGGATCACGTTGTCCACGATCGGGATGTCGGCCACTTGTGGGGAGCGAGAGAGTGGGTTGAGATCGATGACGATCTCGGTTTTGCCCATGGCGTCGAGTGCCTCGGCCCGATCGCCGTCCTCGAGCGGAACGACGACGACGTCGGCGGCGTAGATTCCGTCAGCGTCGACCTTCGCCCGCTGGTGGTCCAGGTTCGGTATGCGTGCGTCGGCCGTCCGGCCCAGCACATCGGTCGCATCGTGGGCCTCGAGGTGGTCGGCGATCGCTTCGACGCGGTCGGCCGTCCGATTGAAGAGGTTGATCTCGAGGCCGGCGTCGACGGCGTCGCCGAGGGCGACGATCTCCCCGGGCACCAGTGCAGCGACGTTTCCGTTGATCGAGAGCACGGGCCGATCGGCAAGCAGAAGCTGGGCGGCGGCCGCTCGTTCGGCGTCATTCGCGGAGGGAATCGTCTCCTCGCCGAGCAGGTAATCGAATGCACTGCCCCGTCCCTCCGCGTGCATTCCCTGCAGGTGGGTAATGCCCTGCTCGACGCCGCGTTCGATACGGTGTCTCGCGACGAGATCCTGATACCGCGGGTGGTCCGTCGGAATCTCGGTCTCGTCCTCGACTTCGGCCGGAACACTCTCGTACTCGCTCACGTCGGACCCGTCGATTTCGGCGAAGAAAAGTGACGCGTTTGTGGTCGAGTGACCGACTACGCGCCGCCCAATGGCTGTCGTCGGTTCCTTCTCTGCGTATCAACGAGCACCGTATTACCGCGTACAAACAGCGAATGACTCGTTCCCTCGGCGCGGTAGCAACGTAGAAACCCACGACGGAATCTCGACCGATCCGACCGCTCGACTTACTCGGTGAACTCGACCCAGCCGTCGGGCGCGTAGAGCTTGACCGAGGTCATTGCATCTCTGGCGTCCGTCCGTTTCTCGTAGGCTTTCGTGCTCTCGGACATTGGTTCGCCGTGTTCGTCGACCAGTCGCCAGACCCAGCCGTCCTCCCCGTCGTGGAGTTCGAACGAGACACCGTCGATTTCGAGGATGCTCGCCGTCGGAATGACGTCCTTGACGTTCGAAACGGCGTCTCGTGCGCCCTCGGTCGTCTCGAAGGTCTCGATACACGTGGCCACGACGGAGCCGCTCTCGTCGATGAGGCGCCACGTCCAGCCGGACTCGCGCGAGACGAGTTCGAACGAGGCCACGTCGAAGTCGACGCGCCCGGCCAGCGGTGCCAGCCGTCGAAGGTCGTCGATGAGGTCGCTCGCTTCCTCGCGCGTGTCGACCGTGATTCCGGACGTTGCAAGAACGTCGCGGTCCGGATCGACCAGCTCCCAGGACCAGACATCGCCGTTCGTGAGTCTGATCATGGCGTCCTCGATCTGGAAGATCGGCGCGTCCCCGGCGGCCGCAGTCAGCTCCTCGACAGCGCCCACGACCGTTTCGCGGTCGTCGTAGGCGACCGTCGAGGATGCCACGGGCGTTCGTTCGCGATCGAGCACCCGCCAGCGCCACGCGTCGTTTCCGTAGATCTGGAGGAACACGTCGCCGATGCGCGACCGGTCGGCGTCCGCTGCGACCGACCGAATCCGTTCGATCTCGGAGACGATCTGGTCTCTGGTCGAGGCCGGATCCTCGTTCTCGGCGACGACAGTACCGGAGGGAAGGACGAAGCGCCAGTTCCAGTCCTCATCGGCGTACGTCTGGAACGCCGCACGCTCCATCGTTCGACTCTCGGTGTGGAGATTGTCGACGAGACGGTCCATCGCGTCGCGTGCAGCCTCGCGGGTCGGGTGCGAGGATGGGTCTTCGGCGATGAGTTTGCCGCCGTCGTCGATGAGCCGCCAGCCCCACTCGCCGTCGTCGACGAACAGTTCGAAAGCTGCCGTCTCGATCTCTAGCAGCTCTGCGTCCGGTGCCTGCTCTTTGAGCGTCATCATCGCCTCGGCGGCCTCGTTCTTCGAGGAGTGCTCGGCGCCGCTGTCTGCGAGCACGTTGCCATCCTCGTCGATCAATCGCCAGCGCCATTCGCCGGTGTCGGCTTCGTAGACCTGGAAGGCCGAGTTGTCGAATTCGATGAGGTCGGCCTCGTTCGCCTGCTCGCGCATGCGTGCGATCGCGGCCTCCGCGTCGTCTGCGGTGTCGTGTGGTTCGGTACTCGCTGCGACGACCTCTCGGTCTTCCGTAACGAGCCGCCAGCGCCAGTCGTCGTCCGTCCGGTACCGTTCGTAGAGGGCGTCCTCGATTTCGAAGACGTCCGCCTGCTCTACGTTCTGTGCGAACTGGTCGGTCGTCTCCTCAATCTCCTCGTAGCTTCCCGCTGTGTTCGGGTTCCGGGCGACGACCTGCTCGTCGTGGCCGACGAGCCGCCAGCGCCACTCGTGACCCGACGCGTACAGTTCGTACGTTGGTTCGCCCGAGATCGTCACGGCCGCGTCGCCGAGTTTAGGCAGCAGCGACTCGACGGACTCTTCAGCGTCGCGTCGCGAGGAGTAGGTCTCCTCGGACTGGGCCAGCTCGTCGTCGTTCGTATCGACGACGCGCCACGCCCAACCGCCGTCGCGTTCGAGCAACTCGATCGCGACGTGTTCCATTGCGAGGACCTGTGCGTCCTCGAAGTTGTCCACGAACGTGGATGCACCGGCCTCCGCGTCGGCCTTACTCGCGTAGTCGGTCGGCGACGTGGCCAGTGCCCGTCGCTCGTCGTCGAGTAGTTGCCAGTGCCAGCGATCGCGTTCTTCGTAGTAGTTGAACGCGGCGTCGTCGATCTCGATGACGTCGGCGTCCGGTCCCTGGTCTTTGAGGAAACTGACCGCCTCCTCGGCGCCATCCCGGGTGCTGTAGGAATCGTTACACTCGGCCACCACGCTGCCGTCCTCGCGGACCAGGGTCCACTCCCAGTTGCCCTCCCTGGTTTCGTACAGTCGGAATGCCGACGTGGTCAGTTCCATCAACCCGGCCGACCCGATCTGGGACTGGACCATGTCGATCTCCTCCTTTGCGTCGGGACGAGTGTGCAGACCCTCGCGGCTCGCTGCGAGTGCCTCGAGGTGGAGGATGTGCCACTTCCAGTCGCCGTTCTCGTCACGAAACACCGCGAATTGGGCACCGTCCAGCGCGTCTCCCGTGAGGATATCCGGGTCGTCGGTTATACCTTCCTCCGAGACGTATTTCCCCTTCCGACCGGTGATGACCGGAATCAGGGCGGTCACGCTCGCGATGATGCCGAGGCCGATGGCGAAGAGGCCGATGACTTCCATGGTGTAGTCGGGACCGTCACCGATTCCGGACCAGTGATCCGGATAGGCGACACCGAACGATACGACCCCTGCGCAGGCGATGATAAACCCGACGACGCTCGCCTGAACGGCCCGCTTTCGAACCGGCAACATGAGTACCAGTCCAAAGAGGCTGATCGTGGCACCGATCGAGGCGATCAACCCGATGATTCGGATGAACATGAACCACGGTGGTTCACGCGCCTCGAGCACGTTGAAGCCGGCGGCGAAGACGGCGACGGCGATCGCGCACAGGACGAACCCTGAGACGAACAGCCAGTATCCGTATACGTCCTTCCGAGAGTCCTGTTCGCCGACATACCGCTCATACAACCGAAATAATGTGTTGTTCAAACTGCCAGGTAATGCCATTGGAATTCGAACGGATAACTAAATCGTAGATTAATAAATTATCGGCTAGATATCGCCAAACGGACAGATCGATTATCACACCGACCAAACTTGTTATCCGTGCCTAAAAACTCAATATATGGTGTGATTATAGCATTTTGACGTAAATGTGTTTGAAAATCGAATATTTCAACGACTGATTACGTCGACCACAACCTCACTATATGATGGAAGAATAACACGAGAGTGCCGCCTCGTTGCCGCACGGGAGTCGGTCGTTCGACCGGTCACTTCATCGTCGCGCCGGCCGGATGCGTCGCGCACCGATTTGGGTCGTAGCCGGCGTCGGAGAGGCCCGTTCCCAGCGCGAATACCGTATTTCCGAGCATCGCCATCGAGGCCTGTCCACCGGCATCCGCGACGGCCCGAACCGCGTCTCGAACCTCGGTCGTCAACAGCCCCGTCTCGCGCGCGAAGTGCCGAGACGCGAACATGAACGAGGTCAGCGTCGGTTCTTCGACGATGCGAGAGAGCGCCGTTCGTCCCGCGTCGTCGATCGCGTCCGTGTTATCGGCGAGCACTTCTTCCGTAGAGACCTCGCCGAAGGTCTGATACTCGATTCCGACACGCGCTGGAATCGAGTCGAGCGTTCCGTGGGGTGGGGCTCCGGGTTCGAGGCGAATCGGAATGCCACCCTGGGCCTGTGCAACGACGTCGCCAAGCCCCGTCCCCGCCTCGACTTCGGCTCCGTGAGCGATGGTGACGAGTTCGTTCGTAGAGAGGCGTCGATCGAACGCGCGATTCGCGGCCAGGGCCGTCCCGAGTGCCAGTGCGCCCGAGACGCCGAAGCCGGACCCCAGCGGAAGCGCCGATTCGGCACTGACGCGGGCGGATACCCGAAGCGCTCCGAGCACTCGTTCGACCGGCGCGACGTGGACGCGTTCGCCGTCTATCTCGATCACGGTCTCCGGTGCGGGCGTGACGGTGGTCGTGACGCCATCGGTGAGCGCGAGACCTGCCCCGCGCGATCCGGCCTTCGTGGGGTCGTCGTCCGGCTGCGTGCTGAAGAAGCCGGTGATGTGACCCGGAACGAAGGCCGTACCCTTCTCTGACATGTCTCGCCCGTAGCCGCTGACGGCCTAAAACAGTGTAGATTCCTCGGCCATAGATCGGCAATCGGATATTGCCGCGGTCTACGTGCGGCTGGTCGAGTGACTGTCGTCCGACGACCGGGAACACCTACCACATTGCCATCTGACGGCTGGGAACACCTGTCACATTTCGGTCGAATCCTATATCTGTTGGGAACATAAATGGGGACACGACATTATATGGGTGTGATGGACCTTCCTCCGGTAACCGCGATACGTGAGCGGTTTACGGTCAAATTGGTACTGCTGTTGCTGATCGTCGCGTTGATCGTCGGTGGGTTCGGCAGTCTCATCTACGCACAGACCGACGCGTCGCTGGAACAGGACGTCGAGGGTAACATGGAACATGCGGCAGTGTTGCAGGCAGAAACGCTGACTGAGGGCGTACAAGGGGCACAGACGCAGGCAGTACTGCTCGCTCACAGCGGTCCGGTCCAAAGCGGAGATACGACCCAGATCAGGGCGTTCTTCGATGCACAGGCCGACCAGACCGATTCGGCGATTGCCGGGATCCACTACGTCGACACGGCCAACGCCACGATCGAAGTGAGTACTGTCGCCGGTGCGGAGGGTGACGCGAGCGACCTTCCGTGGATGCACGTCGAAACCGACGGTGACGAACCCGAAATGGTCGGTCCCTACGAGGATCCGCTCGTCGACACGCAGGCCGGTGCGATCGTGATGGACGCAGGTCCTGACACGCGGATCGTCGTCCTCATGGACCTCATCGCCCAGTCGGAAGAACTGGAGCGCCCGACAGACTCCGAGGACTCGGGCATTCACGTCATCACGGAGGACGGCCTCGTCCTCTTCAGTCACGATACGGAGACGGTCGGGAAAATCGACCACCATCACATGGGACTCGACTTCGTCGAAAAGTCGGGCTACATCGAGGTCGACATGGACGACATGGACCACGGCGACCACGGACACGAGGCGTACCACGACGAACAGGATGCCATCCAGGCCTCCGAGGAACTCGGTCTCGGCGGTGTAATTCACGAGATGGAGGACGACCACGGTCACACGGTCTACGTACCCGGTGAAACCCACGAGGAGTACATGCACGCACTGCACGAGCAGAACCCCCTCATGGCAGCGGCGGAACCGATCGACGGTGACGGACACGACCACGTTATGGCGATGGGGTACGCGCAGGTCGAGGGCGCCGACTGGATCGTCATGAGCCACGAACCGGTCGACGATGCGTTCGCACTCCAGTCCGAGATCACCCGATCCGTGATCGGGCTGATTCTGGTCTCGTTCCTCGGCCTGGGGCTCATCGGGGCCGTAGTCGGCCGTAACACCAGCCGTTCGATCAGGCAGCTCGCCGACAGTGCGAACGAACTCGAACACGGAAACCTCGATGCGTCCCTGGAGACGACCCGGCGCGACGAGATCGGACAGCTGTACGGCGCGTTCGACAGTATGCGGACCTCGCTGCGGGAATCGATCGAGGAAACCGAATCGGCACGAGCGAGAGCGGAGCGACGCGGCGAAGAACTCGCGGACCTCGCTACCCACCTCCAGGCGAAAGCCGAGGGCTTCCGCGACGTCATGGTCGAGGCCGGTGAGGGTGACCTCACGGCCAGAATGAACGCCGCGAGCGAGAACGAGGCGATGGAAGCCATCGCGCTAGAGTACAACGAGATGATGGACGAGATCGAATCGACCACCATCGAACTCAAGCGGTTCGCCGAGGAGGTCGCGGCCCACAGCGAGGAGGTTACGGCGAGTACCGAGGAGGTCCAGACGGCCAGCAGTCAGGTGACCGATTCGGTCCAGCAGATTT
Organism: Halovivax sp.; assembly: GCA_007135505.1. Next base: position 880 of record SLIS01000292.1, on the reverse strand, counting down.
CGACCTTGACCGACAAACAGCACGAGACGTTCCAGATCGTTGTCGACCGAATGGAAGATCTCTCGGCCACGACGGAGGAAGTCGCCTCGCTCTCGAGTGACGTCGCCGGCATCGCCGAGCGAACCGCCGAGACCGGGACAGAGGGGCGTGCGGCGGCGAGTGACGCCGTCGAAGTGCTGAACTCCATCGACGACGACGCCGAGGCGGCCGTTACCGAAATCGAGCGCCTGCAGTCGAAGATCGTCGAGATCGAAGAGATTACCGACTTCATTCAGAACGTCGCAAAGCAGACGAACATGCTGGCACTGAACGCGAACATCGAAGCCTCCCGCAGCGGCGAGTCGGACGAGGGCTTCTCCGCCGTCGCGGAGGAGGTCAAGGAGCTGGCGACCGACGTCCAGGAGTCCGCCGCGGAGATCGACGATCTCGTCGAGGAGATCAGTTCACAGACCGACCGCACCGCGGACGAGGTCAGGCAGACTCGCGAAGACGTAGAGAAGAACGCCGACGCGATCGCCGACGCGATCGCCGCACTCGACGAAATCGCCGAGTATGCCAATCAGACCCACGACGGTACCCAAGAGATCAGCGCCGCCAGCCAGCAGCAGGCCGCGTCGATCGAGGACGTCGTCGAACTCGTCGACGAAGCTGAGGCTGTAAGTGAACGTGTGAGCGAGGACGCGAGCACGGCTGCGGCGGCAGCGGAGGAACAGACGACGGCACTCTCGGAGGTCACGGAGAGTGCCGGCGACCTGGCGGAACGCTCCGGAACGCTGCAGAACCGGCTCGACGAGTTCGAGACGGACGAGTTCCCCGAAGCCGAATCCGCTCCCTCTCTCGACGACTGAGTTCGCTCGAGGGAACTGAATTCCCACGGTTT